>NZ_JAWJTF010000111.1:0-32354 GCF_048836525.1 Nostoc sp. CALU 546 | reverse complement strand
GGTTTCAACTTAATCTAGAAACAGCTTCGCTGCGGGCTTCATAACCCGCCAGAGAATGAATTCTCTGGCTCATAGCTAAAGTCTACTGAAGTAGACTGAATATTTTTGAGGATATCTAGTCATCTTCAGATGACTTTAGCTATGAGACAGGGATTTACAATCCCTGGCGGACGTGCGGTTTCGCGTTAAGTTGACACCAATGAGCATTGCTGTGCCCCTACAGCGCGGGTTTACCGATCATCAAAGAACAATTAATAAAGACCTGAAACGACCTATTTTCGTAAATACATATAGGAATCCGCTTTGATTTCTGAACGAATTTGTGTAGACAGGCAATAGGCAATCTTGCTACAGTCAAGAAGGCTTCTTAGTTGTACTGAGTTTTTTCACCAAATCAAATATGAGTCCTATATGTGATATCAGAGTCGAAAAGATTCAGTTAGTAGGTTTTATCAGTCAACGAAATAATGCGAATTGTAGCGGTCATGCTTTCGGACTGATTGATAAATCTGGGTTAATCGCCTGGATTGGTTCACTAAATATATATTTTTCCAGGCGTTTACCTTATTTTAATCTTCAAGTATCTCTAGTAATTGTGCCTCGCTTAACTGCGTAATCCCCAAGGAAATTGCTTTTTCTAATTTAGAGCCAGCATCTTCTCCTAGCACCAAATAATCTGTTTTCTTACTCACTGAATCAGTCACTTTTCCCCCAGCTTGTTGAATCAAAGCCTTCGCTTCATCTCGCTTTAAGGTTGGCAATGTACCCGTAATTACAAAAGTTTTACCCGCAAACTTTTGATTACCATCACCAACTGTTTTTGTTTCTTCTGTGGCAGTTAATTGTAATTCTTCTGCTTGCAAGCGTTCTATCAACCTTTGGTTGGCGTCGATCCGAAACCACTGGTACACAGATTGAGCAATTTCAGCACCAATACCGTAAATGCCTTCAATGTCTGATTGCTTGGCTGTCGCTAACTGGTCTACGGTGAAATACTTCTGAGTCAACAATTGAGCATTCACACTGCCAACGTGACGAATGCCTAAACCATATAATACCCTTGACCAAGGTTGATTTTTTGATTGAGCGATCGCATCGATTAGTTTCTCTGCCGACTTTTTCCCCATCCTTTCTAATGCAGATAATTTCTCTGCTGTCAACTCATATAAATCGGCAACGGAATGCACCAATCCTTTATCAACGAGTTGATACACCAATTTTTCCCCCATGCCTTTAATATCCAAGGCATCACGACTTACCCAATGTTCTATGGAACCTTTGAGAATCGCTGCACAGGAAGCATTGACACACCGCGTCACCGCCTCACCTGATTCTCGCACCACCAATTGACCACAGACTGGGCAATGGGTGGGCATAACAAAGGGTTCGGTATCAGCAGGACGCAGTTCTTTAATTACCCTCACCACTTCTGGAATGATTTCCCCAGCTTTGCGGACAATGACAGTATCGCCAATGCGGATGTCTAATTGAGTAATGCGATCGCTATTATGTAAAGTTGCACGGGAAACTGTTGTTCCCGCTAGTTGCACAGGGCGCATCTCGGCTAATGGAGTTAACGCCCCCGTTCTCCCAACATTCACAGCAATATTTTCTACACGGGTAGGCGCTTCTTCGGCTGGGTACTTTAAAGCGATCGCCCAGCGGGGAAATTTCTGCGTAAATCCTAGCTGTTCCTGAAGCTTAAAAGAATTCAGCTTCACTACTACCCCATCAGTCATGTAGGGTAAATTCAGCCGTTCCGTATCCCAGTATTCATAATATTTTGCCACTTCTGCGATCGAGGCACACAGTTTGTGGTTAGGGTTGACTCGAAAACCCATCTTTTCCAACAACTCCAACGCTTCCCATTGGGTATTGGCAATACTGGTGTCATCTCTACCAGGAATGTGCAGGGTGTAGCCAAAGAAATCTAACCGCCGTTTAGCGACAATGCGAGAGTCTAATTGCCTGAGTGTACCAGCTGCGGCATTGCGAGGATTGGCAAATAATTGCTCACCTGCTTTTTGTCTTTCCTCGTTGATTTGTTTAAATACTTCTAAAGGCAGAAACGCCTCGCCTCGCACTTCCACTCTTTCCAGAATTTCTAACCCTTCAAAATTCAAACGCAAGGGAATTGAGCGAATTGTCCGCACATTTTGGGTGATATCTTCACCCGTCACTCCATCACCCCTAGTTGTCCCCCTAACTAGAATGCCATTTTGGTAGGTAAGAGCCAAAGCAGAACCATCAATTTTCAGTTCAGTGACATATTCCACTGATTCTATTTTTGGTAATTGTCGCCGCCAACGCTGATCCCACCCTTTCAACTCATCGATATTGAATGCATTCTCCAGACTATACAAAGGGATATTATGCCGCACCGAGGTAAACTGCGTTGCTGGTCTTTCACCCACGCGCTGAGTCGGACTATCGGGTGCTGTCAATTCTGGATATTGAATTTCCAGTTGTTGTAATTCTCGATATAGTTGGTCATAGACTGCATCCTCCATGATTGGAGTATCTAAGACGTAATAAGCATAGCTGGCTTGTTGCAATAACTGGCGCAATTCTTCTGTGCGCTTTACTTCAGGCTTAATCTGTGTCATTAGAATTGTTACAAAATATCCTAGGAATAATTTACATACTACTTTTTGAGTAAGAATTCAGCACCCAGGAGTCAGAATTTAAAAGGAATACAGTAGGATTGGTACATTTATGTATCAATTTAACTATTGTGACTCCTGTTAGCGATAGCGGGGCGTTTAGCTCATTCTGACTCCTGTTAGCGGATAGCTAAGGTTTAGCCCATTCTGACTTTTTGAGGATAGCTTAAATTCTACTAAAACCATATCTGCGGCAACAGTTCCATTAACGCGATCGCGCCCTAATTGACGAGAGAAAATTTTCCAAAATAGACTAGGATCTTTGATTATTGCTTGGAGTAGTCTCAACTTCGATACTGTTTGATTTTTGCCGAATTTAGATAAACTAAAATTGTTTGCTGCTCGTGCGATCGCAGAATTTGCCGGTGGCATATAAAATTTTATCTCACAGCCTAATTGACGTGCTAGTTCTTCGTAAGATTTTTTACTAAAACGTAGTATATGATGTGGTGGATGATTTAATATATCAAACCAATCTGATTCAACTGACATTGGTGAATAAGGAGTACTAATCAAGATACTACCCATCGGTTTCAGAACAGAAAGCATTGATGCAATAAATTCCTTTGGTTGGCTAATATGTTCCAAGCAATGAAAAGACAAGACATAGTTAAACTTTTCACTAGAAAATTTATTGTAAAAACTCTCAATTGTTTCACAATAAACTTCCAATCCTCTTTTCTGACATTGGTCAACAGATTCTAGAGTTGTATCCAAGCCAACTATACGAGTATTTGAAAGTTTTTTAGCGGCAATTTCAAGAAAATTACCTCCTCCGCAGCCCACATCTAAGACAGAAATCGAGTTTTGTCTTTCTCGCTTTTTTATTTGCTCAATAACCGCAAACCATTCCCATCTAGATTCTGGATAATAACCAACTCTTGTAGTAACCCATTGATAAAATGACTGGCTACCTGCTTCTAAAGGGAAAGCATATTCAAGTGAGCAATTTTTACATTGCTGTATTTCATAGTCTATGATTTCAATTTTTTCTGGAGGCTTTTCGGCAAAATAATCTTCTAATTCGCTGATAATATTTTTTTGAGATAATGAACGAATATGGATACCATCATGGTTGCAGACAGGACATTTATTTGAAAGATTTTCAGACATAATAAACGTTGAGTGATCTATTTCTTGATGTGTTTAGTTAGAGTTTACTATGCTTTTTATGCTCTGCTAGATTTATGTTTTCCGTAATATGGCAGTTTTTTGAGGCGGGGAAAGTATGAATAAATTTTTGCAAAATACACCTGCAATTATTATTGCACACCGAGGTGCTAGCGGCTATCGTCTAGAACATACTTTAGCTGCTTATGAATTAGGCATCGCACTAGGCGCTGATTATATTGAACTTGATTTAGTTCCCACCAAAGACGGTGTTTTAATTGCTCGTCACGAAAATGAGATTTCTGAAACCACTGATGTTGCTAACCATGCAGAATTTGCTCACCGTCAAACCACTAAAATAATTGATGGCGAATCGAAAACTGGCTGGTTTACTGAAGACTTTACCCTGGCAGAAATAAAAACACTACGAGCTAAGGAGCGAATTCCACAACTGCGTAGGCGTAGCCCGCCGCAGGCATCGCAAAATACCACCTATGATGGACTCTTAGAAATTCCTACTCTCCAAGAAATCATCGATTTAGTCAAGGTTAAAAGTGCCGAAATTAATCGGGAGATTGGTATTTACCCAGAAACTAAGCACCCAACTTACTTTCAATCTATTGGGTTAGCCTTAGAAGCACCCCTACTTGCAACTTTGACAGCCAACGGTTATCAGGGCGCTAATGCACCTGTTTTCATTCAGTCTTTTGAAGTGGGTAATTTACAAGATTTATCTACAAAGACTGATTTACCTCTGGTGCAATTGCTGAATGACAGTGGTAAACCTTATGATTTTGTGGTTAGTGGCTGCGTAGGCGTTGGCGTAGCCTCTCGTAGAGAAGCCCGCCGTAGGCATCGCACTTATGCAGATTTAGCCACTGCATCAGGTTTAGAAGAAATTTCTAAATATGCACAAGCGGTTGGGATTCATAAAAATTTACTAGTTCCGAGAGACAGCAATGGTAAATTGCAATCGCCTACATCTTTAGTCACAGATGCTCATGCGGCTGGTTTGCTGGTTCATGTCTGGACTTTCCGCAATGAAGACTGCTTTTTACCCCTGGACTTTCAAGGAAATCCCCAAGGGGAATATGAATTATTTTTCAGCTTAGGCATTGATGGCGTATTTACTGACTACCCAGATACGGCTTTTGCTGTGACTGAAAAGCTTCGCTCTAAGCTTGGTTCTCCATGAAATTCGGGAGCATAAAATCAAAATTGCAGTAATGCACAATAAGATTCCCGAATGATTAAATAAGTCGGGAATCTGAGATTTAGCATTTTCACAAACTAGTCATCACCTGAGCTAATTGATTAGATAAATCCATTACAGACTCTTGACCTTTTTTAAATAAAACGCCAGCTAAAAAATAATAATCGCCAGAATAAAATGCCATCTTGTTTTTTTGGAGTTCTTTTATGTGGTTCTTTACCTTGGGATCAGAGCTATAGTAGCCAAACTGCAAAGGTAAGACCATGAAATTTTGAACATAGTAACCATTTTGCTTGGCTAAGTTCAACGTATTGATTGGATTAGAAAAGCTAGCTATTAAAACCAACACATTTTCATAACCTAATGATAAAAGCTCGTTGGTAATTGTAGCTCCATCTATGCCTCCAAATAAGAGTGGCATATAAATATCATTATCTGGTGCGGGTAAATATGGTGGATTGGCTACAAGGTAATCGGCATGGGGTTGAGAAGAATTAAACAAAGATGAATTATGGATGATGTATTTATTGGTGAGATTGTATTCATCAATGGTTGAATTTGCAACTTTCCATGCAGAAGTATTTAACTCAAACCCCTGGATGATTCCATCAAACTTATTTCTCAATAAGGAATTAATTACAGGGCTGCCATCTCCTGAGCCAAACTCAACAATAGATTCGGAATTTTTACAATTTCTAATAACAAAGCTTTCTAAGCAGTTTGAGTAGAAATTAGATTCTTCAGGACAAAAAAAGATATCTTTCATTTGACTAAAATTCAGACGTAAGGTAGAATCAAGCTAATAGGAAATTGTTTATCAACTTGTATTAAGACAATAAAAAACTGTCCCTTTAGCAAAGAAGGCTAAAGAAATTTATTTGCAGGTGAATTAGCAATAGAACAGGAGTCAGAATTCAGACTTCAGAATACTCTACCCACAAAGGGATAGAGTTTTAAGGCGAGAATATTTTATTTTTTTGCCCACTATTCCACTCGCTTTTAAGCAATACTCGTCACCCACTCGTACAGAATTAATACCTGTTTTATAACCGGAGGCGGAGCGTCTCCGGCTCCGATTTTCAGTTCTGAATTCTTCTTATAAAATGACTTAGGAATGCCAAATTAAAACGCTAAGAATAACCTGCTATTTTGAAGTTTTAATTGTTGGGATTTCTCACAAGAGTAAAGTGGCTTATTCTGCTTTGCGTATTGATCGTACAACAGCAGCAGCGGCGCGATCGCTCATGAGTTTCTGTTGGTCGTACCCAAGCACCAGTTCCCACGCATCATTGGGATATCGTTCTGCTAATGGCAAAGCCACATCATCTAACATCCAACGACCGTGGCGTTCATCTTCCCTGATGTGCAGTTCCCAATAACCCACCGCTACTTCAGAGAGTTCCAATCGTTGCGCCGCAACTAAATAATTCTTGTAAACCGCAGGGCCAGCGACTTCAAAATAGGTCAACCCGCCGCCATAACGCAGAAAATCGCGTTTGCGCTCAGTCACCAGAAAGTTATGATTGGTAGAAGCCAACACTTCCCAAGGTACTAAATCAAAATATGCCTCTGGTTTAGTGTTCATTCCAAATTCAGCCAGCATTTGGGCGAAAAATGTCGAGTGCTTGCGAGATAAACGACCATTGCCGTATTCTTCTATAAGTACCCGCATCAGCGTACACTGCACTTCATTCGCAGTACCACCCAAAATCCGGGAAAGATGACTCGCTTCAACCAAGCCATCAAAGGAGCCGATCGCTAGCAAGTGACGATAACCAGCTTCAGTCATTTCTTCACGAACATAGCGGCTACTCTCCGACATCAGCGGATCTAAATCGGCAGATGTGCGCTCAATTAAAGCTTGTTTTACATCCAATTGTCGCAGTGCAGCCACATCAATTTGTGCGAGTTCCCAGTTTTGCCAAGCTGCTTCAATTTGGTCACGACATGAGTACAAATACAGCGATCGCTCGTTGGTATAATTGTGCAAATCGTCGTACCAGAACAGCTTTAGGCGATTAATTCGATAAAGTATCCGTTGCAGAAAACGGTGAGCCTGTTCATCAGAGCGATCGTTTCCATACGCAGCACGAATTGCTGTTGAGAGCGCCTGTTCAAACTCACTGGCTCTTGAAGGCTTGACATCCAGTTTATGATCCAAATCCTCCATTGCCAGCAGTTCTATAAATTGCTCCTCAGCACGGTCATACTTGGTAATTGTTCTTTCTTCAGTTTGCGTGCTATTTTTCGCAGCCCCAGCTTTCGGAAATATAACTAAATTGCTTTGCATGGAATCTTCGGTAGCTTTGGAAAAGTGATAAATTACTTTCACCTCTAATATCTAGGTTTCCACACCAGTAGCTTTCTGTACCTCTTTCCTTGGTTATAAAGAAAAATTAAGTTTAGAAGAGAAGGACTAGTCCCCATTCCCCAATCCCTAATCCCCAGTCCCCAGTCCCCAATCCCCAATCCCTACTCCCTACGGCGTTTCCGTCCGTTGCTCAATCGCCTTACTTGGCGGAATCTCCTCAAGAGGAATCAGCGCTTCGATCACCGACTTGACAATAGGCGCAGCGACAGTAGAACCATAAGCACTTTCTCCTTTTGGCTCATCCACCAGTGCAAACACTACATAGCGAGGAGATTCCACCGGTAAAATAGCCACAAAGCTGGTCATTCTAGCACCCTTAATGTAGCCGCCAGAAGGACTAGCTTTTTGGGCTGTACCAGTTTTACCAGCAATCCGATATCCGGGAATTTGTGAAGCCTTTCCGCTGCCGTCAGTAACAACAGTTTCCATCATTTCCACAACCTTTTGGGCTGTTGCGGCTGAGAAAATTTGGCGGGGTATAGTGCGATTGGGTGAATCATGCATCTGCCCTTTGGTATCAATCAACCCTTGCACTACATGGGGTGTTACCAACTTACCACCATTGGCTAAAGCACCGTGCATTTGCACTAGCTGTAACGGTGTCATAGAAAAACCTTGCCCAAAAGAAGTAGTAGCTGGTTCAATTGGCGAAGCGATAAATTCTTCTTGACTTTTGAGCCGACCGCTAGCTTCAAAAGGTAAATCTGTATCAACTTTTTGTCCTAGCCCCAAGCGTTCTAGCCAGTTGTAATAGATTGAAGGCTTTAAGCGTTGGATAATTTTCACCATGCCAATGTTGCTAGAATTTTGGAGGATTTGGGCAATGTTGATTTGCCCATAACCATTGTTCATCGCATTTTTAATCGTGTAATTAGCCACTCGAATAGAACCGGAGTCATTAAACACATCATCGGCTTTGATCACACCATTTTCCAGAGCGATCGCCACATTCAAAGGCTTAAAAGTCGATCCCGGTTCATAAAGATCCGCTACCGTCCAGTTTTTAAATAGGGAGATATTAGCTTTACCATATTCATTAGGGTTATAAGTAGGTTGAGAAACGAGGGCGAGTAAGGAACCATCCAACGCATCCATGACAATTACCGCCCCACGTTTGGCATTAAACTTATCCATTTGTTGTTTGAGCGCAACGCGGGCAATTCGTTGCAGACGACTATCAATAGTGAGTTGCAATCGCAAATCATCAAAATGCAAAAAACCTTCAGGGGCATGATCCGGCATCACTGAGCCATCACCCGACCGACTGAGCCGCACCGTTTGTACAGGACGTTCTAGCAACTTCTCTTGAGAGTATTCCACACCTGCTTGACCACGGCGGTCAATATTCACATAGCCCACCACATCAGCAACTAAATCGTCTGGCGGGTAAAATCGTGAGTATTTTTGAATCCACTCCAGGCCATTTAAGCGCAAAGAAATGACGCGATCGATCATTTCTTCTGGTATGGCTGGGGCAAGTATAATTCCGCTTTTTTTGCTTTGAAAAGTTTTTACCAATTCAGCAGTATCTTTTGCCAATATTGGGGCAAGTCGCTCTGCTATATCCTCATTAGACTTATCAAACAGCTTGGGATGAGCGTACAAAGTATACACAGGGCGGTCAATCGCCAACAGATTACTATTGCGATCTACCACCGGGCGACGCGGCATAAAAGGTCGCAAATTCAACATTTGCTGGCTGCGTGCCTGCTCAGTTAACTTTGGCCCCTTGACAATTTGGAGATTATACAATTTGATACCCAACCCCAACCCGGCTGCCATTAATACGCCCCAGACTATGAACATTCGAGACTTGGTGGTGGATGTTTGGTCTTGGATCTTAGAGGCTAATCTTCCTAAAAGCCCTTGTCTATAACCCTTTTGTCGCCTTGTAAAAGCTGAATTCCGAAACTTTCTAAATTTTGTTTTGCTTGGTGACTTCTGCATTGGGTTCGTCCTTTGTCATTTGTCTTTTGTCATTTGCCACAAATCTGAGTCCTAATCACTAATGACAAATGAATAATGACTCTTAACCTTTTACCAATTCTCCAAAATCAAGCTACAGATACAAGAGGTGGAAACTCAAATTGCAGCGTTTTTCATCTCTTTGAAGCACAATCTTCACGATTACGAATTACGATTAGTATCCCAGTGGTGAGAGTGTTTGCTGTTTCGTTTCAGAACTTGGCGTTGTGTTAGACGATTCTGGCTTAGGACTTAGAGATGCTGGAGGCAAGAAAATCATCCCTTGAGGAGTTGGTGAAACCAGCCCTGCTGTTGGTTTTTCTGCTTCATCAGCCATTTTATTTGTCAGCGTCGCATTAGTTGTCGTTAGCATTCGCTCATGACGTTGGAGCTTTTGCAGTCTTCGATATGACTGACTCCAAAGCTCTTGGGAATATACTGTCCAGCCATAAACAGCAAGTGTCGATGCTACTAACAAGAACGCCAAAACTGACGAATAACGGTGAAAGGTGTACAAGCGCAGCAACCACCCAGGTGTCGCTCCAGAATTAGGTATTGTGGGTAAGCGAAGAAAACCTACCCCCGAACTCTTCTGCTTGGTACTCGACTGCTCATAGAGATTTGGCACTTGTTGTTTACCCAACTTTTTCACCGATTTGGGCATAACTGCCTCATTTTTAGGAGAAACCGCTAAATTTTTTGAGGAACGCCGTTGTCTTTGAGAGGATACTGGTGGGGCTTGAGTAGCTGATGTAGAAGCGCTCTGTGTTGCTGAGTCATTAGGCGCAGAGCGTCGCCTTCCTAAAGAAAGGATAGAATTTTGCCAAAACCGATTACCTCTTGTAGAAACAGCAGATTTACGAGCAACTACCATAAATTTTTTTAGAGAAAATACTGTACTTTAGATTGATTGTCTAAATTGTCTTTTTTTGCTGAGGTTACAATCACCTTCGGTGCAACAAGCACACATAACAGACTACACCCTTTTAACTGTTCTGATAGGTAGCTGCACCAATGTTTCCAATCAGCGATTATAAACTGGACAGCCTACCTCTTAGGTATTGCACCTAAAGTATGGCAACGTCGAGTAGCAAGGTGCAATACTCCATGAAAAAAAACTAAAATTTTTTGCTATGATAGCTCGGTTAACTATTAAATTTGGTAATTTTCGTCTTTCTCCTGAGTTCAGAGAAACTAATCAGATGGCTGTAGGATATACAATCCCAAAGAGAATACCCCAAAGGATTGTTTTTTTAAATATGTAATCTTGTAACATTAAAAAAAAAGCAATAAATACGGTATCGTATTCAACAGGCGAAAAATTGTTCTAGCCACAATTGGTGAAAGAGGAGTTATGAAAACAAAAATCTTTGGTTTTGCTTTAATGTTAAGTCTGGCTGCGATTCTCGGAGCCTGTGAAGGTGGTGGCGGTGGGACTGGTACTAGCACTCCCGCTGCTACAGGTGAACCAACTGATGCACCTCCCGCAGCTACTCCCCCAGCTACACCCGCAGCTACTCCTAAATAAGGCATCTTAAACTTTAGCGAATTTAGCGAAAGCGTTCCTCACTACATAGCTTGAATTAATTAGGCTTCCCACAAAAACCAGCATTTTTATGTTGGTGTCCCAGAGCCTAGAGTTTGCTCAAATATCAGCTAAGTAGGGGAGTAAGTCAAGGACACTGGTAAAGAGGGTTACATCCTCAACCAAGTGTCCGCCGTTAGTTCTTCCCAGATCAAACCTTCTTCCCAGCCCAAGGAAGTTGAGTGATGTGAATTTAAGGAATTTTGTAGGCAAAATACTTCCCTCATTGGGTATTTAGAATTGCTTAGACTACTGAGCTTTGAGAGGGAAAAACAATTGATTGCGATCGCTGGCAATTGCTCTTGAGTATTCCCCATAGTCTATTTTTTATCAGGAAAGACCTGGTAATATCACTTGATATTGCCAGATTTTTATTATTGGGAAAATTTGGGCATGGGATATGGGAAAAATAGATTTTCATCCTGCGTTGTGAACGCAGTTCAGGAGATGGGGAGATTTAGAGCGATAAATGCAGTAAAATTACTGATTTTAATTGTAACTAGTGGAATATTAGTTGTATTAAGTAGCTATTGGGGATCAGCAGTAATAGCATTACCGCCACCAGACGATACACCAGAAGAGATATTACGGACAAAGATTATCATAGAAGCGCGATCGCCTATTGATGGAAAATTCCTAACAGCTGCCGAATATATCCAATTGCAAGCCCAGCTGCAAGAAGTCCCGCCACCGAAACTAGACCCCAACATTCGGGATCAGATTTTCTTGCTTCGCTTACGTAAAACATTGTTTCAGTTTTTCCCTTTTTTAAATTTTTAATAAATTCGTCATTTGTCAGTGGTCATTTGTCATTCATCTTCTGTTCAATGCCCCATGCCCCATGCCCAATGCCCCATGCCCTATGTCCCATTCTGATGTAGGATAACGGTGGCGACAAAATTGCAAATAAATGTAAAGAATATATATAGATATTAAAAAAGTAGATTTAGTCAATCACGTTATTTCACTTAGGTAGCTTCATGTCCATGACCACGATCGCCCCTGAACAGGTTAACAGCATCGTTTGGAATCAGCATAACGATCCCTTTGAAATACTAGGTTCTCATCCCATAGAACAAGACGGCAAAACTGTCTGGGCTGTGCGGGCCTACTTACCAAATGCAAGTGCAGCATGGGTCGTTCTTCCTGAACAACGTAAAGAATACCCAATGCAAACAGTGCATCATCCCCACTTTTTTGAATGCACCATTGAAACTGCCGAACTGGCAAACTACCAGTTACGGATTAAAGAAGGAGAACATGAGCGTGTTATCTATGACCCTTACGCTTTCCGTTCTCCCCGCTTGACAGACTTTGACTTGCATTTGTTTGGTGAAGGCAACCATCACCGGATATATGAAAAACTGGGAGCGCACCCCACGGAAATAGACGGTGTTAAAGGCGTTTATTTTGCCGTTTGGGCACCTAACGCTCGTAATGTTTCATTGTTGGGAGATTTTAATCTCTGGGATGGACGCAAACACCAGATGCGTAAAGGCCCCACCGGAATTTGGGAATTGTTTATTCCTGAAATCGGTGTGGGAGAGCATTACAAATATGAAATCAAAAATTTTGAAGGACACATTTACGAAAAATCTGATCCTTACGGTTTCCAACAGGAACCCCGCCCAAAAACGGCATCCATTGTCACTGATTTAGATACTTACAGTTGGAGTGATGAAGACTGGATGGAAAAGCGGCGTCGCACTGACCCGCTAACTCAGCCAGTTTCAGTTTACGAAGTGCATTTAGGCTCTTGGTTACACGCATCGAGCGCAGAACCAGCTAAACTCCCCAATGGTGAAACGGAACCTGTAGTTGTCGTTTCGGAACTGAAACCGGGCGCACGCTTCCTTACCTACCGAGAACTAGCTGACCGACTTATTCCTTATGTCAAAGAATTAGGATACACCCACATAGAAATGCTGCCCATTGCGGAGCATCCTTTTGATGGTTCTTGGGGTTATCAAGTAACTGGTTACTATGCCCCTACCTCGCGTTTTGGCAAACCCGAAGATTTCATGTATTTTGTTGACAAATGTCACGAAAATGATCTAGGGGTAATTGTGGATTGGGTTCCTGGCCACTTCCCCAAAGATGGACATGGTTTAGCTTTCTTTGATGGTAGCCACCTGTACGAACATGCTGACCCGCGCAAAGGCGAACACAAAGGATGGGGTACTTTAGTGTTCAACTACGGTCGCCATGAAGTTAGTAATTTCCTCGCCGCCAATGCCCTCTTCTGGTTCGACAAGTACCACATTGATGGGATTCGGGTCGATGCTGTTGCCTCGATGCTCTATAACGACTATTGCCGCGAGCCAGGAGAATGGCTGCCTAACCAATACGGTGGCAGAGAAAACCTAGAAGCAGCAGATTTTCTGCGTCAGGTAAATCACATTATCTTTAGCTATTTCCCTGGTATTCTCTCAATTGCGGAAGAATCCACTTCCTGGCCAATGGTATCTTGGCCTACTTATACAGGCGGACTGGGCTTTAACTTGAAGTGGGATATGGGCTGGATGCACGATATGCTGGATTACTTCAGCATGGATCCTTGGTTCCGGCAGTTCCACCAAAACAATATCACCTTTAGTATGTGGTACAACCACAGCGAGAACTTCATGCTGGCTCTGTCTCACGATGAAGTCGTGCATGGCAAGAGCAATATTATTGGTAAAATGCCGGGGGATACATGGCAGAAGTTAGCGAATATCCGTTGTTTATTTAGCTATATGTTTGCTCACCCAGGCAAGAAAACCATGTTTATGAGCATGGAGTTTGGGCAATGGAGTGAGTGGAATGCTTGGGCTGATTTGGAGTGGCATTTATTGCAGCATGAAGCCCACCAACAGTTAAAAACATTTTTCCGGGAATTGAACCATCTCTACCGTTCTGAACCAGTTTTGTACACCCAAGATTTTGCGGAACCTGGGTTTGAATGGATTGATTGTAGCGATAACCGCCATAGTGTAGTTTCCTTCATGCGTCGCGACAAGGATTCTGATGATTTTGCGATCGTAGTTTGTAATTTTACACCGCAACCCCATTCTCACTACCGCATCGGTGTACCGCAAAAGGGATTTTATACCGAGTTGTTTAATAGTGATGCGCGTCAATATGGCGGCAGCAATATGGGCAACTTAGGCGGTAAGTGGACAGATGATTGGTCTTTGCACAGTCGTCCTTATTCGCTGGATTTGTGTTTGCCACCTTTGGGTGTGTTGATTCTCAAGTTGGATAAGAAGAAGACTGCTGAGATGATGGGATAACACTTTGGGTGGGGCATCGCCCACCCTTAATATTATTTCTTTTTAAAGGGGGAGAAAAGGGTAGCCAATGGCTACTTTTTCCCAATAACCATCAATTTACTCTGAATCGGATTTTTCATACCAATTCAATTAATGTTTGGGTAAAGACGCGATGAATCGCGTCTCTACAAATGGTCTATTTATCGCATTCTTTTTTCAAATTGGTATCACTTTGAGTTTTTTCAGATGAATTATTAGCAGCATTTGCACTGTCTTTCTGTAACTGGCTTTTTAACAAATTAATTAAACCTTCAGAAAGTTGTGATAATGAATTTTCTAATTGTGGTGAAAGTTCTAAGGGTAAACTACCAGTACGCAAATGTAGGGAGCGTTGGGGGAAGGGAATATTGATGTTTTTTTGTCTGAGAATTTCATCAATCTGAAAATATAAGTCGCTCTTAATTTGAAACTGCTTGCGGGGTTTAGAAATCCAAACTAATAACTGAAAATTTAAAAAATCTTCACCATATCCTTGAAACCAAACAGTAGGATGTGGTTTTTTTAAAATATCAGTATTTTTCAGCGCTACTTCTAATAATGCAGACCGTATAATATTGATACTCACACCATAAGCAACTCGTATTGGTAATACTAGACGACATGCTGAAGTCTGATGGTTCCAATTGACTACTTCTGTATCTAAAAAACGGGAATTTGGCACAATCACTACGATATCATCTAAGGTGCGGAGGTAAGTGCTGCGAGCATTTAAACGCTCTACTGTTCCCATAAACTTGCCAACTTGTACAAAGTCGCCAATTTCAATGGCGCGTTCAAAAGTAATTACAAAACCGCTTACTAATTCTTTAGCAACTCCCTGCAAGCCAAAGCCGATCGCTACACCAAAGACACTGGCTACTATTGCTAAAGAACTGATATCTAAACCCCAAATTTGTAGTAATAAAACTGTCCCGATAAAAATTAGACTGTAATAGATAGCAATGGCAATTGATTCTTGTACACCACGGCTAACATTTGTCATGCGTAATACGCGCGATCGCAGCAAATTAGTTAAAGTTCCAGCAATCGCTAATACTCCAAAAAGTAAGCTGATGAAGATAATTATATTGATGACTGAATAAGAACTTTCACCAATAGTAATCACTGGAGAAGTTAAGCTCATCCAGAGAATATTGGCAATGCTTCTGCTCCATTCTCGCGTTAAGGGGAATAAGTCGGTAATGTAGATAGCTATTCCTATCCACAGTAGCGATCGCACCATAACCAGCGTCAATTGTAAAAATAGCTCGATTCCTTTGGGTTGCGCTCCCGTTTCTGGGTGATTAGCTTCTCTAGGAACCAGTCGCCGTAACCAATAGCGCCAAACCCAACCCAAAAGAAAATGGAGTGCGATCGCGCTTAATACAGATAAAACTACTACTAATATTGCCCGCCAAAAATAATCTAATCTGCGTTCTTCTTGACCTTGTTCAACTGCTTCTCTAATTCGTTGCGCCCAAATTTCTGCTTGTTCCTGTTTTGTTCTCCCAGTGAAAGTATCTTGTTGAGTCACCGTTAATAGGTGACGATTATTTACCAGAATTACAGGTAATTGATTAGTTTCTACAATCTCTACCTTCACACCACCTGAAGAACGGACTGCTTCTCTTAAAATTAAGTTGGCATCACCAGCACGATTTTCCGCGCTAAATTGTCCTGCTTCCGAAAGTTCAAATAACTGACGACCATCTACTGTAATATGAGCAGTTGGTCTTGATTGAGCTTGCACCAACATTTCAGTAGTTAACAGCCATCCAATCATCATGAAGACAATTACCAGGATGGCAATGGCTTTCCGAAAGTGATGAAAGCTATTCATAATATCATGTTTTTATAAGGAAACTTTTTTTATAAAATAAAATTGTTAGTGTTTTTAATTATAATATTAGGTCGCACATCGCATTAATATACTGTGCATGGATATTAGGAGTACTTTTATGGTTCTACAAGTTAACCCCATCCAAAAAGAACCAATTGTTACTTGGGAAGCACTTCCAGCCGACTTCATTTTACCTGACGATCCAGTGGAAAATATTCAACAACCCGCGATCGCTGCTGCGCTTACCGATGCTTTGGGAAACACAGGACGCATCCAACCTCAAATGCTGATTGGCTCTAATTTTGGACTTGTAGCCACAGTCAACAAAAAAATCGTTGTCAAAGCACCAGACTGGTTTTACGTACCTCAAGTGCAGTCTGTGGGAACAAATGTAGTTCGTCGCAGCTACACCCCGAATTTAGAAGGCGCTGCGGTGGCTGTGGTGATGGAATTTCTCTCAGACACAGAAGGGGGAGAACTCTCAGTCCGCTCAACTCCACCCTACGGTAAACTCTATTATTACGAAAAGATTCTCCAAGTTCCAACCTACGTAACCTACGACCCTTACGAACCAAGCATAGAGCTACGCTGCTTACAAAATGGACAATATTCCTTGCAGCAAGCAGACGCCAATGGACGTTACTGGATTCCTGAGTTAGAGTTATTTCTCGGAATTTGGCAAGGTGAAAGATTATGTCAAACTATGAATTGGCTACGCTGGTGGGATAGAGAAGGAAATTTGCTGTTGTGGAGCAGCGAACAAGCCCAACAAGAACGCCAACGTGCTGAACAAGAACGCCAACGTGCTGAACAGGAAAGCCAACGGGCTGAACAAGAACGCCAACGTGCTGATATATTAGCAGCTAAGTTACGTGAGCTAGGTATTGACCCTGATGCTTAGGCGTAGCCCATCGTAGACATCGCTTAACCTAAAGAAATGCTGGGAATAATAATTTTGGGACATCAGCACCAAAATTCCATGAAACAGCAAAAAAATCAGTTCAGCCATCTCACTGCGATCGAAAGAAGTTATCTGTCATTTCCGGCACAGTTTTTGTTAAATCAAAACCTTTTACAAGGCAAAATACTAGACTTCGGTTGTGGCTTTGGTAATGATGTTAAAATATTGCGCCAAAAAGGTTTTGATATTACAGGCTATGACCCTTATTATTTTCCAGAATATCCTGATAATAAATTTGATACCATAATTTGCTTTTATGTTTTAAATGTTTTATTTACTGAAGAACAAACTAATGTTCTTATGGAAGTATCACATTTATTAAAACCAGGAGGTAAAGCTTATTATGCTGTAAGAAGGGATATCAAGAGGGAAGGATTTCGAGAACATTATGTCCACAAAAAGCCAACATATCAATGTATTGTCAAACTTCCCTTCCCTTCAGTTTGCTTAGATGAAAATCGGGAAGTGTATGAGTATGTCCACTATAATCACCAGCGTAATTCATCTAATTATTGTATATTCTGTAATCCCCATAAAAATCTGAACCTCTTAACGGAATCAGCAACAGCTTATGCTATTTTTGATGGCTATCCAATCAGTAAGGGACATGTTTTGGTTATTCCCAAACGTCATGTTAGCAGCTATTTTGAATTACCATTGAAAGAGCAATCTGCTTGCTGGTTTATGGTGAACAAGGTACAAGAAATGCTTAAAGCAGAATTTGAACCTGATGGTTTTAATATAGGAATGAACATCAATCGAGCCGCCGGCCAAAATATTATGCACGCCAGTATTCATATCATCCCTCGCTACAAAGGTGATACTGTTGGCGTTAAAAGTGGAATCAGGAACGTTATTCCTAAAAAGCAATAGTTTTTTACTGACAGCTTTTAGTAGTAAATCTTGATTTATGACAAATGCATAAATCTGAAAGACTCAGTTTTTTGAGTCTTATTAAAAATATTACAAAATATTTCAGTTAACCCAGATTATCTGGATCTATTCCCAGCGCTCTTAATTGTTCTGTTAATTGTTGCACCCGTAGTTCTGCTTGTTGAGCGCGTTGTGCTTCTTGTTGAGCGCGTTGTGTCTCTTGTTGAGCGCGTTGTGTCTCTTGTTTTACTTGTTCTGCGGGCGTGAGATACCGTTTTCCTTGCTCATCATACCAATACATCCATTCCCGCGTTACACCACAATAATTTCCCCTTTCGCAACCAATTCCTAAGCCAATCTCTGGTAGCCAAACGGGATTTCCCTCTTGCAATTCATACTTACCATTGACTAACTTATGTACTTCCAGATGTGGTTTGCGGCGGCGACGAGAGGAATAAATCACGTAATAAAGTACACCTAAAGCCTCATATTCATTCAACTTAGTAGTGTATTCTTTGCGATAATTTTGGGAAACTACTTCTAGCACGAAAATCGGTACAACATCTTCATCCCACAGTACATAACTGGGACGCAGTTCTTCATCATAAAACCGCTCTACCCCTAAGCTCAAAAACCCATCTGGCACAATGGGCGGTTTATCAGGGTGATAATAAATACCCATATCTATGGCAAAGAGCCAATCCATGCGTTCTGACCAAAGTATCAGCAGGATCGCCTTTAGTAAGCCTGGTATTAATTCTTGCAGTTCATTATCCACAGGCATTTCATCTGAGTCTGGCAGTTCCTCGGCTGAGGGCAAGTACCTTGGCAAGTTGTACTCTAACATGGCTGGTTTCCCCAAAACTCAAAGGATATTTGGCTCACCAGAATTATAGCGATTTCTGGGCTAGCGATGTCACCATAGCAATCCGGTAGCGAGTCTTGTCTACGACACGCTACGCGAACGAGCGTCTTTGATTTGGAGAATCACTCGTAGAGGTAAGCGACTGCGGACATTAATAAATATATTAGGTGCTTGGTGCTATTCATGCTTTATATTTAGCAACAGGGTGGTGCAAACAGCCAACTCATGTTCAAAAACTTAGGAGGCAGTACCCAGCGGGAGCACACTCACGCTTCGATACTATCAGCACGTAGTGTAAGTTAAAGTTAAGTCGATATTCAAACGAATAATTTTTGCTGAATTGCGACAGATAAAGACTAAACTAAAAAGTCTTGTGCAGCAAAACCTGTAGCTTTAAATGAAGTAATCATGTCTAAGGTTCTTGTCTCTGATTCGATTGACCAAGCTGGAATTGACATTCTTTCGCAAGTTGCTACCGTTGATGTCAAACTAGGTCTAAAACCAGCGGAACTGATCGCAATTATTGGTGAGTATGACGCGCTGATGATTCGCTCTGGTACGCGCGTCACTCAAGAAATCATTGATGCCGGCACTCAGCTAAAAATCATCGGTCGTGCTGGTGTGGGTGTGGATAATGTGGATGTTCCCGCTGCCACACGTCGGGGAATTGTGGTAGTCAATTCTCCAGAGGGAAATACAATTGCTGCGGCTGAACACGCGCTAGCAATGATTTTGGCTTTGTCTCGCCATATACCTGATGCTAACGCTTCGGTGAAACGCGGTGCGTGGGATCGCAATAGTTTTGTTGGCGCGGAAGTCTACAAAAAAACTCTCGGTGTTGTCGGTTTGGGTAAAATTGGCTCCCATGTTGCAGCTGTAGCTAAGACAATGGGGATGAAACTCCTTGCTTATGACCCTTTTATTTCTACAGAACGAGCCGAACAAATTGGCTGTCAGTTGGTGGAACTAGATTTACTCTTCCAGCAAGCAGACTACATCACCCTCCACATCCCGAAAACCCCAGAAACTACCCACTTAATCAATGCCACAACTCTGGCAAAAATGAAACCCACAGCCCGGATTATTAACTGCGCTCGTGGCGGGATCATTGATGAAGTAGCTTTAGCAGCAGCTATAAAAGCGGGTAAAATCGGTGGTGCAGCCTTGGATGTGTTCGAGTCAGAACCACTGGGTGAATCTGAATTGCGATCGCTAGGAAAGGAAGTTATCCTCACCCCCCACTTGGGAGCCTCCACCACGGAAGCTCAAGTGAATGTGGCCATTGATGTTGCCGAACAAATTCGCGATGTCCTTTTAGGACTACCAGCACGTTCAGCCGTAAACATTCCCGGACTCGGCCCCGATGTGTTAGAAGAACTCAAGCCCTATATGCAACTAGCAGAAACTCTAGGTAATCTAGTAGGACAGCTAGCCGGTGGACGGGTGGAAGTACTCAATATTCGACTACAAGGGGAACTCGCTACCAACAAAAGTCAGCCTTTGATCGTAGCCGCCCTCAAAGGACTACTTTACCAAGCTTTGCGGGAACGCGTAAATTACGTAAATGCCAGCATAGAAGCCAAAGAACGCGGAATTCGGGTAATTGAAACCCGCGATGCTTCCATTCGAGACTATGCTGGCACATTGCATCTAGAAGCCACGGGTACTTTAGGTACTCATTCTGTCACAGGCGCTTTGTTGGGTGAGCGGGAAATCCACCTCACTGACGTTGATGGTTTCCCAATTAACGTCCCACCCAGCAAATATATGTTGTTTACCCTACACCGCGATATGCCGGGGATTATCGGCAAACTCGGTTCTCTACTCGGCAGTTTTAATGTGAATATTGCCAGTATGCAAGTAGGTCGTAAAATCGTCCGTGGCGATGCCGTCATGGCTCTGAGTATAGATGATCCTTTACCAGAGGGCATTTTGGATGAGATTATTAAAGTCCCTGGTATTCGGGACGCGTATACGGTAACTCTCTAATTTTGGATTTTGGATTTTGGATTTTGGATTGGTAATGGCTAATTGCTCATTGTTTTTCCCATTGGTCATTAACCATTACCTACTCCCCAATCTAAAATCTAAAATCTAAAATCTAAAATTGTATGGCAAACACCTGGTGGGAATTAAATATTTTATGTGAGCCAGACCTGGAAGAATCGATCTTTTGGCGACTGGAGGATTTTGGCTGTCGTGGTACAGCTAGTGAAAATAAAGGAGATTCATCTTTAGTAAGGGCTTATTTGCCGACAATTCAAACACAGCTACTAGATTTGGCGGCCCTGTCGCTGTGGCTGCGTCAAGATGCCCTCTGTATAGGAGTTTCGTCTCCTTCCCTACAATGGCAATTAATTGATGAGGAAGATTGGGCTACTAGCTGGAAACAATATTGGCATCCGCAAGAAATAGGCGATCGCTTCCTAATTAACCCCGCGTGGCTGCCATTACCAGAAACAACCGAACGGTTAGTAATTCTTCTCGATCCTGGTGTAGCATTTGGTACTGGCAACCATGCCACCACTCAGCTATGTTTGGAATCCCTGGAAATGCGGCTCAGTGAAGTTCCTCAGTCCTTTGTGGGTACTGGTGGCAAACATGAACATCTAGTAATTGCGGATATTGGCTGTGGTTCAGGTATCCTTTCCATTGGGGCGCTGCTACTGGGAGCAGAGAAAGTCTATGCAGTAGATAATGACCCTTTGGCAGTGCAATCAACTATCAGTAATGGTGCGCTGAACGACATTAGCCCAGAACGTTTACTACCTGCACTAGGAAGTGTAGACGTTTTGGCAAAACTAATTGAGAAACCAGTTGATGGTATCGTTTGCAATATTTTGGCTCATGTAATTATTGAATTAATTCCAGAAATGAGTGCGATCGCAAAACCTGAAACTTGGGCGATCTTCAGTGGTATTTTACTAGAACAATCTAAAGCTGTTGCTGACGCCTTAGAACAAAATGGTTGGGTTGTCGCTACCCTGTGGAAACGAAAAGAATGGTGTTGCTTAAATGTACGTCGTTCTTAACCCAGTTAGAGAGACGCGATAAATCGCCGTCTCTACAGGTAATTTATCCATCAATTATTTATTGACAGACTACTAGTACACTGTTGCCTATTGCCTACCTTTAACAAATAGCGATCGCCATATAGATACTGGCGATCGCTATTTGTCAATGTTATCGTCTTATACTGCCAGTACCTACCTTCACCTTCTGTGATCCTTCAACGATTTGGTAGAGTTTTTCTTCAAATTTTTGCATACATGCCGACCAATCAAATTCGAGTATAGAAGGGCGAGCGTGCCGAGTCATATCTGCTTTCAAGTCGGGATTTTCTAGAATCGCAATCACCTTTTGGGCGAAGTCTGTAGGGTTGTTGGGTTGGGCAAGAAAGCCGTTACGACCAGGAGATACTTGTTCTGAGGTTGAAGGAGCAACAACGGCAACCAGAGGGGTTCCAGATGCTAGTGCTTCGTTATTTGTAGTGCAGAAGTTCTCGGTCACGGAGGGGTTGACAAAAACATCCGCTCTAGCAAACCAACCTAAAAGTTCTGTACCGTGGGACTCGCCCCATACAGTAACACCCGATCCAAACTTTTTGGCACGCTCCCGGATCTCTTCATCTAGCGGGCCACTACCAACAATCACCAGATGGACATCAGGAATTTTGGCAGCTATGACTGGAAATATATCAAGCAGTTGGTTGACATTCTTTTCGGGTGTGATGCGTCCTACAAACAAAAGAGTCGGGCGGTTGTCATTAGGAATTGGGTTGTAACAAATGTTTCGCGGATGAAATTTTTCGCAATCGATGCCTTGATAAGCGACGTATTCAGCGCGTTGGCATTTCAGTTCTTCGTATTTAGTGAGTTGTTCTTTAGAAGAAAAGTAATTGAAGTCATAAGACTCACTAAATTGCTTGACTAAAACAGGAACGATGGGACGAACCAAGTTAAAGAATTTATCCCCAAAGTAATATTTGATATATGCAACAATATCAGTATGAAAGAGTGATATTATTGGCGTGCCTGTTCGTTTTGCGTATTGAGTGCCAATCGGGCGACCATAACCTTGCAAGAAAAATGAGTATAAACCTCTCATTTGGGCGGCTTCTTCAACCACGATAATGTCGGGTTTGAATTTCTCCAGCAACTTGGTATCGCTCCAATGACGATAGCTCAATGGTTGAGGAAGAGACTTATAGAATACCAGTGGTTCTGTAGGGAATGCGTAAGCAGAGAAATTAGGGAAAGATTGGATTTCCTCTAAACCTGGCATGGGGCGATCGCCAACATTTTTGGGGTATCGATCGTTGATTTGTGGATGGATTAAAAAAACCTCATGTCCTTGCTCTAGCAACCAACGAACCCGTTGGTGAACTGCGACTGAAACTCCAGTCAAGAAAGGAGCGTACAACCCTGTAAATAGTGCAATGCGAAGTTTTTGCTTAGTCATAAAAAAAGGGAATATTTCACGAAAATGCTGGTTTTGAATTTAGGATTTACGCAGCTTATGTTTCATGAACATCCTGATAATTTGATTCAGGAATTCCCACTAATACAGTTAGACTAAGGATTTACGCATTGTCAAATAGCCGAAATTGTCGATTTTGAAGTGGATGTTTATAAACCTGGATTTAAACTATAAAAACATCCAAATTACTAAGTCAAAATTCCCCTTCATATATTTGTCTAAACCCTTGCCATTAATGCAAATACATTTTGCTAATCAATAAGAGAAAGCGTGTATTCTGACAAGGATTATAGCTAATATAGTTCTACTAAATATAAGATAATATAATTTGAATACTAGGGAATGTTTAGTGTAATAACTTTCATACCCTAGTTCATATTTAGCGATTTAGTTCAAAGAGAAACCTTGCTATCAATAGGCTGATCTAACCATTGATAAGGGCGATATTCAATTAGCCGGACATTCCAGGGCCCTTGAACCCGATAGCTGACACCGCGCCAGGTGACTGTTGATGTCCACAGGGATGATAGCATCGCTAATCCATAAACCCACTGCGTCAAGGGAATTGCAATCAACATTTTGATGATTGTAGCAACTGATAATTTTGCTGTTGCCTGGTCATTAGAGCGAATCACTCGCTGTATCTCTAATTCCAACACGAGCATGATCAAGAGTAATCCGACAGTATAGACTCCATAGCAGCCTAACAAGAGAGCCGCAGCTTCCCATTTTGCCTGTAACAACGACTCTAGAACTAAGATGATGACTGTAGTAGGAAACAAAATGCTAGAAACAGCTTCACTAACTAAAGCTAACCAACGTGGGTGATACAGTCGAGAATAAAGAATGAGGCGCTTGAGATAATCTA
The DNA here is from genome assembly GCF_048836525.1 of Nostoc sp. CALU 546. Taxonomy (NCBI): domain Bacteria; kingdom Bacillati; phylum Cyanobacteriota; class Cyanophyceae; order Nostocales; family Nostocaceae; genus Nostoc; species Nostoc sp. CALU 546. The sequence continues at coordinate 8,271 of NZ_JAWJTF010000111.1, read as the reverse complement.
TTAAGTTGAATAAATCAGTCTCTTCACGATTTACCGTCAACAGCGAAGGCACAAACTTTATTTGCAACCCCTGTTTTTTGAGGATGTCGTGCATCATAAAATCTTCGCCTAAAGCTTGTCCCCACTTATCAAGCAGTTCTGTTTGGCGAAGCACTTCTGTTTTCACAGCCAAAGTCCCACCCCAAGGGATTTGGAAGATAAACATTTGCACGACTGTGGATACATTGCCGGCGTAGCGCACTAAAGATCCCCAATACCTACCTGTAGGTACATACCAACGATTACCTGTTGTCGCCCCTACTTTCGCATCCCTTAAAGGACTGACTAATTCTCTAAGCCAATTCACATGGACTATAGTATCAGCATCTACTAAGGCAACCACCTTGTAAGAATCATCCAACTCACCGACAGCTTGGATTAAAGAGCTACATTTGAGACTACAATTGTTGCGTACTATTCTCAAAGAGCTAATTTGAACGTTGGTCGCTTCTTGCTCTGTGATAGTTTCACTGGCAATTTTCCAAGCGGGATCTTCGTGACTATCAACGATTAATTTTAAATCATACTGTGGATAGTTTTGATTTAGGAGCGATCGCAAACATCGAGGCAAAAACGGATCGGCTCCGCGTAAGCAAAGAATCACTGCGGTTTTGGGTAACTGATCATCTGGTAATAAGTTTTTTTTAGATGAGCGCAGATACCATATAAAGACAAGCGTGAAACACACCTGAATAAACAACCAACCTGTCAAAGACTTAGACAGAAATATTGCCAAATCTTCCATTAATTTTTTAGTCTCCGACAGAATGAGGGATTGGGGATTGGGGATTGGGGATTAGGGATTGGGGAATGGGGATTAGGGATTAGGGATTGGGGATTGGGAATCATAAATATCTTCTAGAAAGCCAGTTCCCAGTTCCCAGTTGCCAGTCCCCAGTCCTCAGTCCCCAGTCCCCAGTTCCCAGTCCCCAGTCCCCACTCCCTTTACGAATCCAGCGAATATTTCATGATGATATTGACAGTTGTATTTTTGTTTACAACAAAACTGGCATCACGAAATTTTGGTGTACCTGTTTGTATGGACACAGTTGGATTTTTGGAAATACCAAAACCTTCTGTGGGAATACCGAAAAAGTCTTTATTGAGTTTGCGATCGCCATTTTGATCATCAACTACGGCGACAGCATAAGTTCCAGGCTTCAAGCCGGAAAATTCTTTTGTTACAGAATTGCCAGTAATCTTAGCGCAGCCACTTTGAGCTTCACTAGTACTACTCATCGGAAATCCTTTTTCACTTGCGTAAACTCTGAAGCAAACCTCACCTTTTTGGTGACGTATTCCATTTACAACAACACTTAGTGTTGTTGTTGGCTCTGCATTCACTGTTTTAGCAAAGCTGAGGCTCACTAAAGTAGCAAGCAAAACATGAGATAGTTGAGATAGTTTCAGCATGATTTTGTAGTGAATAATAGGTGATTTTGAACTGCGAAAAAGCTGGCGATCGCAGCTTTTATTTCTGAACTGATTTGTTTAAAGTGTGACTTGCTGTTCTTTTATTGATACAGGTTGCGAACCTTTCCATAGTCTTTGCAGTGCTATTAGCAAATCCTTCAGCAAAAGATATTCTGTTCCTTTTAACTGCTGATGTAGACTTCTATGACAACACAGCCGCTCATCCAAACTCAGCGGACTAAGCCAAATGGAAAGTATATACTCCCAGATTATTCTCCAATGTGGTAATAAAATTTGTCCTTTCTTTGCTGAATCAAACCACACTGAATATGCATAATAATCAGGCATTGTACTCAATAATGATTTGTCATTTTTGTCAGCAAACAGCAAGTAATTAGGAAAGAACATACTCATTGATTGTTGTGGATGGCTTCTGGGAAAAAACAGGTATTCAGGGATTTCATAAAACCGACCAAGAAGACCAAGCCTTAACAAGAGAATTCCATCTGCATTACCATAACCACCCATAGGTGGTATCATTCTCAGGGCACTGGCGCGAATTACTCCATAGCATTGATAACATAAATGTTTGATCAGCAATTCGTGAAAACGCTCGTGTGGTTTTAGTGCATCTGCCTTGAGTTTGATATTGTAATTTTGGAGATAGTTCCCCTGTTCATCAATGAAATATGCCTGGGAGTGACACAAGATTATGCTAGGATCTTGGTCAAGCACTTCAACACACTTCTTGATAAAATCTGTAGAATGTAAATCATCGTAGGCTGCCCATTTAAAATACTCACCCGAAGACAATTGAAAGACGCGATTAAAGTTACGAGCGCAACCTATATTCTTGTCATTACGGTAGTAACAGATACGTTTGTCTTGTTCGGCGTAAGCTCTACAAATTTCCTCAGTTTTATCTGTAGATGCATTATCTGAAATAATTAGTTCAAAATCTTCAAAGGTCTGATCCAAGAGTGAATCTATGGCTGCTTTGATAAATTTTTCACCATTGTATACAGGTAATCCGATGCTTAATCGTGGCTGATTACTACTCATAGAAAACAAGTATTCGGAAAAACTGTGGATTATTTTATGCTTAATTGCAGATAATTGTTAGGCAGATGCAACGTCAGAATTCAGAATAATTTAATAGCAAGCTTAATAATTTCAAGAAAATCAAGCTTACTCTAGCTTCTTTATTTTGTAATCATTCTGAATTCTGACTCCTGACTCCTGAATTCCACAAAATCTGTGGATTATTTCATCAAGCTTTGAATATCTGTTTTTTGCAGCCATTCATGTGTTCGCTGCATTCCTTCTTCGAGGTCAATTGCTGGTTTATAATTTAACAGGTTTTGTGCTTTGACAATAGAACAAGCGTAGGGACGAGTCATAAAATCTATAGACTCTGGTAAAATATCAACTTTTTTCCGAAAAAGTTTTTGTCCTTGAACGCGTAGCTTTAGAAACAACTTGATTTCATCTTTCGATAATGAAAGGGGTGCTTGTAAATCTTCCATTGCTGCTAAACGCATAAAATACTCTTTCCACGAAGTTTCTTGTCCGTCGGTGATATTAAATATTTCACCGTAGGTTTCTTTTTCTATCGCCAGAAAGATGCCATTAATCAGATTATCTATATATACGTGATTGATAACTCCTTTAGCATCATTGGCACAGGCAAATAACTTTTGGCGCATCATCAGAATTGGTCTGACTATCCAGGGAATACTTCCTGGGCCGTAAACATCACCGGCTCGAATAACAATGATACCCAAATCTGGAGGATGATTCAGTTCTAATACTGCTGTTTCAGCTTCTATTTTCGTTTGACAGTAGGGATTATTTTCGCCAGAAAGTGGCCCGGATTCTGCAACACCATCAGGATAGTTGAAACCGTAAACCATCACACTGGATAGATGCACAAATGTTTTTACACCAGCTTGTTTAGCGGCTTTAGCCATGTTGACAGTACCGCCAACATTGATATCACGAAAATGCTTAATTGCACCAGCTTCTTCGGCAATTTGCTCTGTATGTAAAACTATATCTACTCCCTGACAAGCCTTTTGAGCAATAGTAGAATCGGTAATACTACCAACAATTACCTCTACACCTAAATTCTGTAATTGTTTGTTCTGTTCTGTAGAACTTTGTAGTCCCCGAACCTTCATTCCCTGGGCTATGGCTAACTCGGCTGTACGCAAACCGACAAATTCATTAATCCCAGTAATTAGGAGGGTTTTGTTGTTGAGGTTCATATAGTAAGGGTTATACCAATTTTGGATTTTTGATTAAAAGAAAAGTGCTAGTTTTGATAGTTTGTAGTAAGCACTTTAGTGCTTAGAAAACAAGGACTAAAGTCCTTACTATGAACTTGCTTATCTTTAACAAGTTGTTTTGGTTAGAAAATATCTCCCGGATCTGCGGAGCGGAGTTTGTTGATCGCAAGCGCTCCTGATGTTATGCACATTAAAACTGTGGAAGTTAAGACAATCACTGCATTATTAGTGGTCATCATTATTGGTAGTTTAGTTGCTTCTGCTGCAAAGCTATATAACAAAACAGAAGTAATAAATCCTGGGATATAACCTAAGATTGCTAAAATCAAAGCTTGTTGAAATACCACATTTAATAAGTAGCTATTGGCATAACCAATGGCTTTTAAAGTGGCGTATGCAACGAACTGTGTAGCAATATTGCTGTAAAGAATTTGATAAACAATAACCACCCCAACAACCGCAGCCATTGTCAACATCAAGTTAAGAATAAAACCAATGGGTGTTCTGACAGCCCAGTATTGTTTCTCAAAATCAATGAAGCCTTGGCGGGTAAAAACTTGGACATCATTAGGCAAACTTGCTTGCAAATTTTTTAGTACTTTTTCGGCGTTAGCACCAGGTTTGAGGGAAATCAAACCGACATCAATCATATCTGCTGGACGAGTATTGGGATTTATCCTCAAAAAAGTTGAGTCACTAACAAGCAAATTTCCATCTACCCCAAAGGAAGGGCCTAATGTGAATAAACCACCAATTCTTACTCTATAGCCAATTAATGAACTGTAGGGAAATATTTCAATTGTCTGTGCAGTTTCTCCCGCATTAAATTTTTCAGCTATTGGGCCAAACTCTGGGCGAGAACCTCGGTCAAAAAGCACGACATCGGGAATTTTGAGTTTATCTAAATTTTTCTCCACTTCTGGGAGATTCATCACCGGTCTACCTGGATCAAAACCAATAACATATATTGAATATTTCTCACTAGTAGCCGGATTTTTCAGTTTGGCAAATTGCAAATACATGGGGCTAACTGAATCAACGCCATCAAACCCCAAAGATTGGTATAAACGAGTCCGCGAAAAACTTTGATTTGAGGTCAAAGATTTATATTGCGAACTAACTAAAAATAAATCTCCTTTGAGATTTTGATGTACAGCAGTTGCACTGGAATAGAGGGCATCTTGGAAACCAAGTTGCACAAACATTAGCAGCACAATAAAACCAATTCCGGCTACAGCTACTAGTAAACGAACTTTTTGCTGGGCTAGCTGTAGCCATCCTAAAGGAATTTTAAAATTCATGGATTTATTTTCATTTGTCATTTGTCATTTGTCATTTGTCATTTGTCATTTGTGAATGACATCTGCCAATTGACTAAATCTGAATGGCGACATCCACTTGTAAGTTAGTTAAACGAGCAACTTTTTCACTATCTGCGGGATTATCGATGGAAATTTTAACTTCAACTATTCGGCGGTCTGTGTCTGAACCAGGGTTTATGCTGAAGATGTTTTGCTTGTCAACTTGCCAACCAATTTCTTTGACAGTTCCTTTTAATGTTCCATTAAATGCAGTGCTGTTAATGGTGGCTTTTTGTCCTACACGCACTTTTTGAACATCGGTTTGATACACCTCTGCAATCACATACATTTGAGATGTTTTACCGATTTCAGCAAATCCTTTGTTGGTGTTGATTACTTCTCCACTTTTGGCGTGAATTTTCAAAATTTTGCCATTTATGGGAGATTTTATATAACTTAAATCCAAGTCGGCTTTTGCTTGTTGAACAGATGTTGTTGCACTGTTGACTTCGGTTTGTGCGACTTGAACATCTACACTACGCACTTCGCTAATACTGGTGAGTTGTGCTTGTGCTTGCTTAACTTGTTCTTGGTATGTGTCTTGAGTTCGCTTGAGGGTGGCTTGAGCTTCTGCTAGCTGCTGTTGGGTAGTTTTTAGTTGCAAAGCTTTGCTATCTGCTACAGAAGCCGCGATCGCACCTTGTTTATATAATTGCTGATAGCGGTTATTCTCGGCTTGAGCGTTGTCTACTTCCGCCTGGATGCGGGCAATTGTCGCCTCTTGAGTTGCAACATCCCCTTTATATTGTGGCTCTAACCGGGCAATTACAGCCTTTTGAGCATCAATATCTCCAGTTTTACCTCCAGATTTCACCTGCGCTAGTTTAGCTTTGGCAACTTGCAGTTGGTCTAAAGCCTGTTGCAATGCAGTTCTAGAACGACCATAATTTTCGAGATAGGCCAGTGTTTGCCCAGCTTTAACCGCATCTCCTTCTTTCACCAACAGTCTGTCTACTCGCACCCCATTATTGGAAGCAGGAGCAGTCAAAGAAGTAACTTCACCTTCTGGTTCCAAACGTCCCAAGGCTGTCACAGCAACTTTTGCAGGTGTGGCAGCTTTTGGTGAATTTGCTGGTGGTGTCTCAACTTTTGGTTTAGACCAAAACGGTACCAAACTATAAAAAGCGATTAATCCAGCCGCTAGAGTTAGAGAAGCTGCTAAAATTACTTGCGATCGGCCTACGGGTTTTGTGAATAATCGGCTTTCTTTATTTACTGCCATATTTTCATTCCAATTCTGCTTTTTTAGGAGATAGCCTGGTTATATTTAGTCGATTAGATATAGACTCATCCGCAAATTACCAAGAGGATTTTGCCTCTAGGGTTTCTACCTTAATAATGTGGATGGATCTAAATTGGTTTTATATGAATTGTTCTACGCTTCTACCGCCCAAAGTTACTATTGTGGCGTGAAAATTAATGGAGTGTTACTTCAAAGCTTCCTAAGTTATATCCTAATTTGACATCTAATCCAGTAGCGTAAAATACAATAGCGCTAACCAGAAAACTTAACTCTCAAGAACAACGAAGCGCTAATAAAAATGAACTCAAAATTGGATAAACTTGTCATTAAGTATGGCGTAAAATTTGATTTTTGTCAACCAAAAAGCTTTGCATAAATCCTGATTCTCTCACTAAATTATTTCATCCCAGTAAGATGAGATGCTGCAAAAGTTACTTGTCACTAATCTCTTGTTTAGCAATTGAATACCAACAGATAGTTAGTTATTAAGCAGATTTGATATTACTAACAGATTATTATTAGCAAGGTTGTGTACTATAAGACATTATTATTGCTTTCGATTCTACTAATTCAATGCATGAAGTGATACCTTTGGTGAGTCACATTAACGTACATCTAAAAATACCTAGTTAAAAGGGCGGTTAGAAACCGCATCTACACAAACAAAACTCATCTCCGTAGGTTTAAAACACTCAATTTTTCTTAGTCCGCGGAGGCGAATTCCCCTGCGGGTTTGCTGTTGGAGGTCGTTTGAAAAGTGTTTCGCTGTGAATTTAGGCACTTTTCGATCCCCCCTAACCCCCCTTAAAAAGCTACGGTGTATAAGTCTGAAATAGCTGATTAACCAGGGTTTTACCCCACCCTAACCCTCCCCTTGGAAAGGGGAGGGAACTAGATTTCTTTTTTCCCCCTTTGCAAGGGGGGATTAAGGCTTTCAAGGGTAGGGGTTTAAAAATCAGGCAGTAGAGAGAGTGATTTGAGACACATGAAGTTGTGGAGGGGAAGTGGGCCAAGGCTCAGGAAAAAAACTACCTTGAGGTAATGGCAGGCGATTGAGAACAGCGGCCTTAATGACTAAAAATCCACGACGAAAACAACTCAAGCAACGATGGAGGACACTATTTTTAAAATTGCGTCGTGCCACATGAGTTGGTGGTAAGTCATCTAAACTACTAATCGGTAGATTGGCATCAACTTCTCCACCAACGCTGACTTGCCACAGAGTAGCAACAGCCATCGCTAACCAATGTCTCTCGGCGCGTCTGGGGTGAGTAATCTTGGTGCAATGCCAACAAAAACCGCCGCGTTTACCATCTTTAAAAAGACACTCAATCCAACAGCGCATAGAATACCAGCAAGCATCCGCAACGTCAGGTGGTAAATCGGTGAGAATCAACCAGGGGTCAGTGTAACCCGCGTCATGGCGAGCTAATAAAGTACATTTGAGAGAGTTAGTCTTGAAACAGGTAACTAAGCCAGAGAAAAACTGACCAACTTCGGACTGTATTTTCCTTTTTTCCCAATAGCTCTGCTAAGAATACTGATACTGTTGTCAGTCCGCAAGATTGGGTCATCACTATCCCAAAACTCCACATTGCTAGTATCAATGCTTGCGACTTAGACAGATGCGGCATCTTTTCTATGACTTTCCTCGTCCATTGCCTTAATTCCTCGCTTTTTCCTAAAAGCATTTTCCCCCCACACCCTGACATTCTTCACCGCATCTGACTTGCATATTTTTGCGGTCTGACAACAGTTGTGTATTTTACCTGCTTTTCTCCCTCTTTCTTAAACCCCTACCCTTGAAAGGGGGATTAAGGGGGGTAATTCGACTTGTGTGTACACGGTAGCCTTAAAAAGAGGGGAACCCGGAGTCAAAGTCCCCCAATTTATCGGGGGATTTAGGGGGATCTAAAACTTTTGATAC
>NZ_JAWJTF010000262.1:0-2924 GCF_048836525.1 Nostoc sp. CALU 546 | reverse complement strand
CCCCAATCCCTTATATTTATGAGCTTGGCTTGTGTAATTGTGTCAGCCTAAAAGAGCAATTTAATACTAAGGCAAATCTGGTAGTTCCGATTAATCTGAGTAATAATGGGAACCCAACGCCCAAGCTTTGGGGTTTATTGATTGCTCACCATAATTCTGGGGAACGACACTGGCAAACTGATGATGCCCAAATGCTCAATGAAGTATCAGTGCAACTAGCGATCGCTATTCAACAGGCGGAATTGTTAGCCCAAACTCAAGCAGCCCTTGCTAAAGAAAAGCAACTCAATGTATTTAAATCCCAAATCATTGCAACGGTTTCCCATGAGTATCGCACGCCGCTAACTTCAATTCTGGCTGCTGCATCAACTTTGGTAAAACATAGTCAGCAACTAGATGAGTCTAAACAACAGAGGTTTTTGGGAATCATTGAACAGAAAGCAAGGTATATGTCCAAACTTGTGGATAATATGCTTCTGGTTAACCAATTTGAACTGGAAAAACCCAAGTTTAAACCAATCCCACTTGATTTACTACATTTTTTCTCCGACCTCATAGAACAAGAACGAGAAACAGCAGGCGATCGCCACGAATTGATTTTTAAAATTACTGGGAAAAACCAGGAATTTTGGGGCGATCGCGGACTTTTACAGCAAATTTTTATTAACTTAATATCCAATGCAATTAAGTACTCTCCAGATGGAGGTACTGTGGAATTCCACCTCATCAGTAAAGAATCAGAAGTAATCTTTTACATCAAAGATCAGGGAATTGGTATCCCGATAGCAGATCAAGAAAATTTGTTTCAATCCTTCAGTCGTGGAAGTAATGTTGACACAATTCCTGGTACAGGCTTAGGGCTAGCGATCGCTAAAGGTTGTGTTGAGTTACATGGTGGTAATATTACCCTGTCCAGTGAAGTGGGGCAAGGAACTAAAGTTACAGTCAACTTACCAAAGGCATTCCCAATCAGGGCAAACGCATCTAAACACTGACGAAATGATAGTTATTTTTATACATATCTGCGGCAGAAATTTATAGCGATCGCTCGAAAGCGACTAATGTCCATACTGGACTAAACATATTTTTTGAGTCTCTTCGTTTTTTTGCAAAATTGGGATGCTCACTAGGAATCTGGATTGATGCATTTGAGATCCTCACAGCCAAAAGCTTGAGTCATCATTGCAGATAGCTGTTGAGAAACTTGCCTATCAAAGTTGAGTTCTCGCATGATTTGGTCATAGGCATGTCCCTGCGTGATCCGCGTTGCCATTTGCTCAAACTCTAGCCAAGTCAAATCACTCTCAACAAATGCTTTCGCAAGGGTAATTATCAGTTCCTCATAATCATTGTCTTCCAGTTTCGTCATCATTCGGTGTTCAATTTGAAGTGAATCATCGAAACAGTAATACCAAGATTTTGGTTGCTGCTTAAGTACTCTTCGGAAAAAATCTTGCTGTTTCGAGCGATTAACAGCATGATCTGCTTCACTACATACCATTAAGATAGGGGCAGAAACACAGCCTTGAGCCTTTTCTAAAACCTGATATCCCAATTCAAGAAATATCCGTAATGCCTTAAGACGAAAACCTTTATAACCAAAATTACCAGGTGCATCTTTGTTAAACCATTCAAAGTAAATTGGCAAGATTTTTATAAGTAAATCGAATAGTGAGTAGCGGCTACCTAAATAAGGCGTGAACAATAAGGTGCGGTCAATCTCTTGAGGATGCTCTAAAGCTAACCAAGCAGCTAAAGTTCCACCAGTCGATAATCCACCAATCACAACTTCTTGACCTAACGTTTTTGCAATCTCTAACCATTTAATTACAAATTCTTGATAAATCTTAATATCTGTTGGCAGAGGTGGAGGGTTTTGATGCCTCCAGTCACCGGAGCGTCCATGACCGGGTAGTAAAGGAATTAAAACATTATATCCGGTGTTAAATAAGGCTTTACCGAGCGGCTCGAACTGGTAAGGGCCTGCTGTAAAACCATGCAAAAATAAAAAAACTTTTGATCTAAAGTCAGGGTGAATCAAAAATTTGGAACGACAGGCTTCATTCTTTAGACCCAGTGTAGATTCTAATTGGTGAACTTGCTCTAGGATTTCTGCTGTTTTTTGAATGCCAGTTTTCATTGATTCCCGGTCGTATTTACAGATATCAACTTATTTTATCAAGGGCAAAGTTGAAATCTTAACCAGTTTTAGCTGAGTCTGCGAACCTGATCTTGAATTCCCAGTTCACGCAGCGTCTTTGCAGGAGAAGGGGTTGACCTCTGTTCTTGTAGCGAGAATAGGTCGATATTAGTCAAAGGTGCAATCGTTGTCATCTGCTCCAACCCCTACCCTATGAGTAGATTGAGGGTAGGGAGTGCTGCGGTGCGTTTAAAAATAAATCTTGTGATTCTTAATCTCGAATTTCTATCTTGCTAATTAGCCATTCTTTGATTGTTTTCCCACAAGGTTCAGAACTTTGGCAATCACTGACGTTTTCTATCTGATAATACATTCGTACTTTTTTATTGACGTATTTCTCTGGTTCGCAAACATCAAATGTTGCACCGACACCTTCATGTAATTTATCATTTTCGTCGATAACAGTAACGTAACATTTTAAGTCTCCATTTTGCATCTCTTTGATAGTACCCAATGTCGGTTTATCGTTAGGAACTTCATTAGTTTTATTGTTTTTAATAGGTGTTTTTTCATTTGATGTTGAATTACTAGTTTTTTTGCTAGCTTCGATATTATCTATCTTTTCTTTATTTGCAGAAATAGATTCAGAATTAACTGGAGTACTTGTTGCAGTCTTTGCTTGATTAACTTGATTTTGTTGAGAAGCAGTATTGCCATCGCTACAACTTGCAATCAACATAGAACAAAGAATTAATGTAGTAGTGAAGATTGTTTTTTTCATTTT
>NZ_JAWJTF010000154.1:0-15321 GCF_048836525.1 Nostoc sp. CALU 546 | reverse complement strand
ATACCAATTCTTTATGAAGCTGCATAGAATTCGATCCCCCCTAGCCCCCCTTAAAAAGGGGGGAATTCAAAGTCCCCCTTTTTAAGGGGGATTTAGGGGGATCAAGATATGTGCAACTTCACATTAAATTGGCATTATTCACATTACAAGGTCGAGAAAATTAATCCAAAATTCAGAAGCTAAACAAGCTGCTAAATGACCCACAGGTGAGAGATTTTATTAATAAGAAATACCAGGGTGGAATAGTACCTGTATTTTAAATACTACGAAAGAATTAAGGATGACAATTTTGTTACTTCGTCTTTCAGAAAGTAGGGGTTAATAAACTTAAATCATGACATTACTGGAGATAAAGCAATGTTTTTTGGACAAATTGAAAAAGAATTATTTTGTGGAGAAATGTGGTCAATTTGGCAGACAACTAAATTGCCAGACCATTTACAGTTATTAGTGGATCAAGAACTAGGAAAACGCGATATTTGGGAATCCCAGACCCAACAGCCTGATGTTCAGCCTATTCATCCAAGTCTTGATCGAGATGCAAGTACGCCACAGCGTAAATAAACTTCAACAAGTATTTAAGCTACTATTCCATATTTGGGTGCATCATAATGAGTTCTAAAGAGCATACTGCTCTGTCCACTGATAGTAATTCGCTGACGCAGCGAAGTACCGTTTTAACTTTAGCGATCGCTTGTGGTTTAGCAGTGGCCAATGTTTACTACAATCAGCCGCCCCTGGCTGATTGTAGTAAACCCAATCCCCAATCCCCAATTTCTTTTATCTAGCAAGAGAAGGAATCAATATCAATGGCACATTTGTTTGAACCATTCAAGATTCGTGAAGTTACCTTTCGCAACCGCATCGCCGTTTCACCCATGTGTCAATATTCCAGTACAAATGGGTATGCTAATGATTGGCACGTTATTCATCTGGCTTCTCGCGCAGTTGGCGGTGCAGGTATAGTGATCACAGAGGCAGCAGCTGTGGAACCGCGTGGACGCATTAGCCCGCAAGATTTGGGAATCTGGTCAGATGCACATATAGAAACTTTAGCCAAAGCTGTGGCATTAATTCATAACTTTGGCGCTGTTGCAGGTATTCAACTTGCTCATGCAGGCAGAAAAGCCAGTACTGCCAAACCGAGTAAGGGAGGAAAAGCACTAGATGAATCTCAGGAAGGTTGGCGTCCCTTGGTTTCGAGTAGTGCGATCGCCTTTAGCAAAGATAGCCCAGTTCCAGAAGCCCTCAGTCTTGAGGGAATTCAACAAGTTATTGATGCCTTTGTCGAAGCTGCCAAACGTTCTTTGCAAGCCGGTTTCAAGGTAGTTGAAATCCATGCTGCCCACGGTTATTTACTGCACCAGTTTCTCTCACCTCTTTCTAACCACCGTCAAGATGATTATGGTGGTAGCTTTGAAAACCGGACTCGTCTTCTCAGAGAAGTAGTTCAAGCAGTCCGAGAGGTTTGGCCCCAGACACATCCCCTCTGGGTACGCATCTCCGCCACCGATTGGGCAGACAATGGCTGGGACATTGAGCAAAGTATTGCTTTAAGCGACAAACTCAAGTCTTTAGGAGTTGATCTCATCGATACTTCATCAGGCGGTATTATACCTGGCGTTAATATACCAATTAAACCTGGTTATCAAACTGAGTTTGCCGAACGCATCCGCCGCGAAGCTAATATTCCGACAGGAGCCGTGGGCTTAATTACATCTCCTGAACAAGCTGACGAGATTATTCGTACAGAAGTAGCTGATATAGTGCTGTTGGGACGTGAACTACTCCGTAATCCTTACTGGCCACATCTGGCAGCCAAACAACTGGGACACGATAAACTCTGGCCTGTTCAATACGACCGAGCTTGGCTGTAATTTCACCTGTGCTTAATTGAGCATCAATAACCTCAAAGCCTTGCTGCTTCCCAGTAGGAGCGCAAAATGACACGCGAGTGGTCTGTCCCATTAATTTTGCTGGGTTTGTAGTAAGCACTTAAGTGCTTAAAAATTCAGGACTAAAGTCCTTACTACAAACTTTTATCCGAAAAATGGGTTTAAAACCCCGTGCTTCCAGCACGGCTTTAAAGTAATGAGGAGTAATGAGTAATGAGTGGATGAAAAACGGGTATTTACTCATTACTTATTACTTATTACTCCTTACTCCTTCTTAAGAGTGCGTACCCTTCTCCTAACGGAGACGCTGCGCGAACGGGAACGCCAAGGGCGAACACGGCGGTGAGGATGTCAAAACCCTTCAGAACTAATGCAGACAGACTACTAACTTTTTACACTGTACAACTCAACTCGCCGGCTTTTTGGCTAAAGCGGTGATTTTCACGATAATCTACTGGACAATCTATCACCGCAGGTACATCTTGAGCTAGGGCTTCTTTCAGAGTGGGAATCAAATCTAAAGCCGATTCAACTCGGTAGCCTTTTAAACCCATACTTTCGGCTAATTTGACAAAATCAGGATTACTAAAATGCACAAAAGATGAGTTTCCTTTGCCAAATTGATTTTCTTGCTTCCACTCAATTAACCCATAGCCACCATCATTGAAAATTATGGTGACAAAAGGCGTACCGACACGCAAGGCTGTTTCTAATTCCTGAGAATTCATCATAAAGCCACCATCGCCTGTGACAGCAACGACTTTCCGGTTGGGATGAACCAGTTTTGCTGCTAAAGCACCAGGAATAGCAATACCCATAGCCGCGAAGCCGTTGGAAATTATGCAAGTATTGGGGCTATGGCAATGATAATGACGAGCCATCCACATTTTATGTGCGCCAACATCAGAGATGACAATATCATCTGGGCCCATCACTTGCCGTAAGTCATAAATTAGCTTTTGTGGCTTAATAGGAAATCCGTCATCATTAGCATACTGTTCGTAATCAGCCCGAATATCTGACCTTAAACTGATAGCAAAGGGATCGGGTTTACCTTGTCGATCTGCTAATTTTAAGATTTCATAAAGGGAATCTGAAATATCTCCCACAACTTCAGCGTTGGGAATATAACTACTATCAATCTCCGCCGGACTTACCCCAATATGCACAATGGGAATTTCACCACTACGATTCCATTTCTTCGGGGAAAACTCAATCAAATCATAGCCGATCGCAATTACTAAATCTGTGTTATCAAACCCACAGGTAATGTAATCTCTTTGCTGCAATCCTACTGACCACAAAGCTAATTGATGTGTGTAGGGAATAATCCCTTTACCCATGAAGGTATTGGCAACAGGTATATTCAGCAACGTGGCAAATTGTGTGACTGCATCACTTGCATGAGCGCGGATTGCCCCATTTCCTACTAAGATTAATGGGTTAACTGCTTGGGAAATTGCGGCGGCTGCTGCTCGAATGCTAGCAAAAGATGCATAAGTTTTTTCGCTATTATCCTTACGCAAAGGTTTGCCTTCTACAGGCATGGCGGCAATATTTTCTGGTAAATCAATGTGAACTGCACCAGGTTTTTCCGATTGCGATCGCTTAAATGCTTTCCGCACTACTTCGGGTGTAATACTCGGTCGCACAATCTGCTTATTCCACTTGGTAACAGGCGCAAACATTGCCACCAAATCTAAATATTGATGGGATTCGATATGCATTCTATCTGTTCCCACCTGACCAGTAATCGCCACTAAAGGCGCACCATCGAGGTTAGCATCTGCTACCCCAGTCATCAAGTTGGTTGCTCCAGGGCCAAGAGTAGAAAGACACACTCCGGCTTTTCCGGTTAAGCGTCCGTAGACATCGGCCATGAATGCTGCACCCTGTTCATGACGAGTCGTAATAAATTTAATGGAAGAATGTTTTAGCGCTTCCAAAACGTGCAGGTTTTCTTCACCGGGGAGTCCAAAAATATATTGCACTCCTTCATTTTCTAGGCACTGCACCAATAATTCTGCTGTATTCATTTTATTTCCTAACTAGCAACTAATAAGACTGGGGATTGGGGAAGGTGGGGCCCCCTCTGGGGATAAGGGGTAATGGGGACTGGGGACTGGGGATTGAGGACTGGGTATTGGAGATTGGGAAATGGGAAATGGGAAAAATCTTTCCCAATACCTAATCCGTAATCCCTAATTCCTAATTTCTAATCCCAATACCCAGTCCCTAATACCCAGTCCCCAGTCCCTATCATTTCACCCACACGGTTTTGACATTGACAAACTCATGTATACCTTGGATACTCAATTCCCTGCCATATCCAGAACGCTTAATACCACCAAAGGGCAATCGGGGATCGGATTTGACCATACTGTTGATAAATACGGCACCTGCTTCGATTTCCTCAACCAAGCGATCGCTCTCTTGGTTATTGGTTGTCCAAGCACTCGCACCTAGGCCAAAGGGTGAGTCATTAGCGAGTTTAATGGCAGCATCGATATCTGGAACCCGGAATAACAAGGCTACTGGGCCAAAAAATTCTTCTTTTGCAATTGGTGTATCAGACGGGATATCTATGATAATCGTTGGCGGATAAAAGTTCCCTGGACGATCTGATAAAGGATGTCCACCGGTGAGGACTTTGCCACCGCTGCGGATGGCACTTTGCACTTGTTGGTCTAAATCCTGGAGAATACCAGGTGTAGCCAGTGGGCCTAAGTCGGTATCTGGTTGCATGGGATCGCCTACTTTCAGCGTCTCAAACTTTTCTAAAAGCAATTTTTCAAATTTGTCTGCGATCGCATCTGCGACAATAAAACGTTTCGCTGCAATACATGATTGCCCGTTATTCAACATCCGCGCTGTAGTTGCTGTGACAACTGCTGTCTCTAAGTCAGCACTTGCTAACACAATAAACGGGTCACTTCCTCCTAATTCCAAAACTGTTTTTTTAATTTGTTTGCCGGCGGCGACGGCGAGGGATGCACCTGCTGGTTCACTTCCGGTCAAGGTAGCAGCTTTTACCCGTTCATCAGCCATTAAATCAGCAACTTTGGCAGCGCCGATTAACAGAGTTTGAAACGCACCTTCAGGAAAACCTGCACGTCGGATAATATCTTCAATTGCCAAGGCGCACTGCGGCACATTGGAAGCGTGTTTGAGTAAGCCGACATTTCCCGCCATCAAAGCTGGTGCGGCAAAACGAAAAACTTGCCAAAAGGGGAAGTTCCACGGCATCACCGCGAGGATTGCACCCATTGGTTGATAACGTACAAAACTCTCGCTGGCATCAGTTTTTACACTGACATCAGCTAGAAAACTAGAGGCGTGTTCGGCATAGTAGCGACAGACGACGGCGCATTTTTCGACTTCTGCGATCGCAGCTTTAAATGGCTTACCCATTTCCAGAGTCATCAACTTAGCAAATTCTGCTTTGTCTTGCTCTAAAATATCAGCAGCTTGTTGTAGCCAGTGCGATCGTTGAGAGAAACTAGTCTGACGATACTGTTCAAAAGCCTGATTAGCCAAATCGAGTTTAGCGGCAATTTCTGCATCATTGAGCGCCTCAAAGGTTTTGAGCGTCTCCCCAGTGGCGGGATTAATGGTGGCGATCGCCATTACCTAACCTCCCGTTAAAAAATAGCTTGACTGTTGGCTTCCTAGTGTTACACAGATCAATTCTGGAAGCTACACCCAAATTTTAGTCTTTTAACCAAGAATTAGCTGCCCAATATTACAATTTTGCAATTTTTTTTGAAATAAAATATACAACTTGACTATGTATTTATCTTGATAAATTTGTCATTAGTTATGAGTCCTTTGTTAGGGCGCCAGCAGCAAAACTCAGTAAAAGTGCCCAATAACCAATGACAAATGACTAATGACCAATCATTGTTGGCACTGGCTGCAAATTTGTCTGATAAACCTTTACTAATCGATCAATACCCTTGAAACGATAATCTCCCATTTCCTGGAAGTCTGAGGGTTGTGCAAGCATTTTATGGGTGGCTTCACTAATCACGCATTCACTAGGGGGACAAACTGCTTCCATACGAGCCGCAAGATTAATTGTCGCACCTAATGCCGTATAATCTACCCTTTGGGAACTACCGACATCTCCAACAACAGCTTTACCGCTATTAATCGCAATGCGTAATTGCAGGGGTTCGTGCCAAAAACCGTTGGCATTAAGATGTTCGAGACGATTGAGCATTCCTTTGGCAGCAGCAACGGCGCGATCGGCGTGATCTAGCTGCGGTTCGGGAGCGCCAAAAAATGCCATGATACAATCGCCAATGTACTTATCTAAAGTGCCGCCGCAAGTAAACACTTCTTTGAGCATTTCTTCAAATAAATTATTTAATAGTTTAGCGATCGCAGTTGGTGTTAATCGTTCAGAAATTGCCGTAAAGCCAACTAAATCCGCAAACAAAATACTGATTTCGCTCTCGGCGGGAGCTAAACGACCACCCGGTAATCCGCCTACAGATATCAACTGCTGTACAACTGCGGGAGAATGATAGCGTTCTAGTCGGTGACGAATCATCTCTTCAGTTTTGAGTTTCTCTACCAGTAGCCAACGCTGGACGCTCGAAGCCACAAGGTTTGCTAAAGCCGAAAAAAAGCTGAGTTCTTCTTCACCTTCATTTGCCCAATGGTAAGAAGAAAGATTGGCGTCGGCATACAGTACGCCCACAACTTTATTTTCATCCCATAAAGGCACTGCCATCGCGCTGCGAATGCCTTTGACCAAAATACTCTGTTCACTCGCAAACCGTTCATCTTGATGAGTATCGGCGGTTTGAATGACGACTTTTTCTTCAAATACCTTTTGACAGATACTACGACTAATCCAACTACCATCAGAGGCGAGATTTTTTTGTTGGGAAGCGTTTCTAGTGGCAGCATTCACTAATTCCAACTGGCCGCAACCATTGACATCAATTAATAATGCCAAGCGATCAATACTATCAAGGTAACGAAAAACTACTTGCTGCACCTGAGAAAAAATTTCTTCTATAGACGCCGCCGCACAGAGATTTTTCGCTATGTCCACTAAGTCTTTGAGACGAGCAATAGTTTTGTCTTTATTGTTGATGTTGCCATCTTTGCTATCAGCGGCGATCCATTGCTGTTGTAATTGTTCGACATTGTGCAGGATTGTTCTCTGCTCATTATTTTCCGAACTTCCAGAATACTCAGGTGTTGGTTGGTAAACAGGGGTTGTGAGCAGCACTACCAGGCTAACATTGCCCAGCCAAATGATATCGCCGTGATGTAACTCTTGGGGAAAGTTAACAAGATATTTATTGACTTGCGTCCCGTTTTTGCTGCCCAGATCCTCAATAGTCCACACACCGTCAGCCGTTTTCACCAGGCGAGCATGGTTGCGGGATACTCCAGCAAAAGGTAAGTACAAGTTACATTCGGGCAAACGACCAATTGTAAATACATCTTGTTCAACTGCGATCGTTGTCTCGGTATCTCCCTCTTGTAGGCGTAGCGTGAGTTCAGTCATGAGTGTGATAGATCCATTGAGGCTAGAGGTGCAAAGCTGTGAGGTAAGTTATACCCTACAGGTTAACCTTCACCTTTTCTTTATGACACTGTTAACTGCATTCCGACAACTGTATGTGACAGATATTACATTGAATGAGGCAATTTTGCTGGAGTTCAGTTCAGAGTGTTTGAATCCCTTGGTGAAGAGGAGCCACCAAATTTGCAATTTTGTCAGCCAGGCTAGCACGGTGAGTTCTCCTGTCTTTCTTGATAAAATCCTCAGAAAGGGAGCACATCTATCATTGGTATCAACTTAAACCAAAACCCAGCTATAGGACTAGTAAGTACTTAAAACACTTCAAAAACGGGCTGAAAATGCTTGTAATCTAGTTAGGTGGCAATTCTAAACTAATTTCACCCAATAACCCCTTGCGAAAATCTGTTAAAAGTTGCCTTGCAGCTCGCTCTATATCACCTTTGTAACGATGTTCTGCTAAGGCGTGTAAATAGATATCTCCGGTGTCTGATATTGTCGAATCGAGTTGGTAACGGGACTCTAATGGTTTTTTTGGTAATAAATCTGCGGCTACAGCTTCCAAATAGTTTAGTAAATCCACTAGGGCTGCTGCTACTAGCTGATTATCGTAGGATGCTTCACCGATATCATCACAAATAGCTAATTTTAATGCTGCATCTTGATTTTCTAATCTTACAGGGATGACACCAGGAGCATCTAGTAATTCCAAATGTTCGGAAATTCGCACCCAGCGGAGTTGGCGAGTTACCCCAGGACGAGCTGCACTTTCCACAACTCGCTTTCCCAACAGACGGTTAATCAAAGCTGATTTACCAACATTGGGAAAACCAATCACTACAGCCCGCACTGGACGGGGTAACATTCCGCGATCGCTTCTTCTTTGATTTAGCTCTACTCCAGCAGCTTGTGCTGCCCGCGCTACCTCTGCTATACCTTTACCATGTTGAGCGTTGGTAAAATAAGGGACTTCCCCCTGACGTTTAAACCAATCTATCCACAGCGATCGCATTTGCGGCGTAATCATATCTACTCGGTTTAGTATCAACACCCGTGTCTTACCCTCCACCCACTCAGCCATTTGGGGATGGTGAGTCGCTAAGGGAATCCGGGCGTCTCGTACCTCAAACACCACATCTACGCGCTTCAGCTGTTCTTTGAGTTTCTTTTCAGCTTTAGCAATGTGACCTGGATACCATTGAATCAGGTTTAATCTATAGTTTTGAGTTATAGCCATTTGTCCTTTGTCCTTTGTCCTTTGTTATTTGTTATTTGTTATTTGTCCTTTGTCCTTTGCAAATGACCAATGACAAATGACTAATGACTCCCTCTAGCAGCTTGATGTAAAATCAGACGATTGCCATCAGGGTCATAGGCATAAATTTCTCTGCCGTGGGAAGCAATGGAAATGTCTCCTGGTGGAGGATAGCCCAAAGCAGTTAGGTGAGCGATCGCATCTTCTAAGTTACTTACCTCTAAACACAAACTTATCTTACTTTTGGCATTAGACATCGTTTCAAATTCAGATTCGTTTGTGTTCTTTGGTTTAAAAATACCTAATCGCATACTAACCAAATTAAATTCAGCATAGACATTCGGAATCAAAGAAACTGGCTTTTGCTCCAGCAATTTAGTATAGAAATTTACTAAATTATCGCAATTAACCGATGCTATGGCGATAAATGCGTTAGTGTACTGAAAAACCATATAAGCCTTAAGTTATTTGATTTTTTTGAGACTCTCACTTTTCTAAAGTTCTTACACTCAGCACTTGCGGTGGTGTCGAATCTGGTGGATAAATCACATCTACCTGTACTATCCGCTGAGTTGAAGGTGGAAGTACAAGCTGCACTAATGGTTCTAACACCTGACCAGTTCTGTGCCATAGATGTATGTAGCGCGTCTTTTGTTGACCTTGGTCATCAAAGTAGCGTAGCCGCACTGTACCACGGAAGAAAGGAAAATCTAGCGATGGTTTGCGGAAACGTAGACCACCTTGGGATAATTTATCTTCCTTTAAAGGTGTTTCTAAAGTAACAGTCACGGTCTGGTTTTGGTTGGTATCGTTGCTTAAGGGTAAAGTGAGTTTATATTCCACCCCATAATTACCATGTGCTTCATAAGCCGTATCTGGATAACGTACCAGCATTTTGGCCGTTTGGATTTGTTGAGTGCCCAATCGACCACTGAGTAATGTGTCTAAAGCATAAGAAATAGCTTTGCCACGCTGGGGAATAGTCAGATTTTTGGTTTGGGGATTATCTACCAACTTTGCTTTCCACTGGGAACCACTAGATACACCAGCTACACGCCCATAAATCAGTGCGCCACTGGTAGCATTTAGAGGAGTAGGGGTTTTATCTCTTGGCCCAGCAAAGTTCCCGGTATTTAGTAAAGCTTGCCATTCTGCCAGAGTGGGTGGGCGGTCTGTATTATCAGAATTTTTCTTAGCAAACATTGCTAAACTTGCCCCATAAACTTGATCGCTACTACGCAACCGCATAAAGCTAGAACGACCATTCACTGGCTTTTCTAGATTCCGTACAGGAATCGGATGATTTAATAACATCCGGCTTTGTCCTGGGGGAATTATCAGCTTTGCGGGAAAATCTGCTTGTCGAACACCTCGGAGTACATCACTAACAGCACGAGCGCCTGGGCCTGAGTAAGTCTTACCATCGTTATTTTCTATGTAGGGGGGTAAGGTTACAAAGGGTGCATCCTGCATTAAATAACTTGCGGCTTGCAATACATCTACTGTTACAGGTTTTTTACCAGGGTTATGTACGATTACGCCCAAATATAGCGTTTGTAAATCCTTGGGAGTGTGAGTGTAATGGTGGGCGAATAAGTCAAAGCGTCCCTGAAAGGGAAAATTGAGGTGCGCTGCTGGAACTTTTTTACCGTTTTTAGGAAAGGTAGAAAGTAAAATACCCTCAGTTTTAATCCATTCTGGGCTATTGCTGTTAAAAACAGGTATTGTATCTAACTTGCCTGGTAAAGGTCGAACTTCTCCTGGTTGCACAATTTCTTGGGGTACTGGCTTCGGTGAAGTTTGAGCGATCGCTGAATTATCTTTATAAGTTGTGCATCCAAAGGTTTGAGTTATGGCAAGTCCTAATAGAAGTGTAAATACAGGTGATGGGAATTTAACCAGCATAAATTTGAGCGTCAAGAAAGCTGTGGTATCAAAGATCAGAAGTTATTACTACAAGTTCCTGGACGGGGATTTCTGAGAATGCGTAGGCATCGCTATTAAATTGTAAGTATAGTTCCAGTAGCCTACGTCAGCAGGGCTTTTGATGTTTAAAGGGAGTGTCGATGGTTTAAGCGAATTTTAGTAGAAATAAAATCAAGATAATCAGTCATCTATGCAAAAATCTGCTGTAAATTTAAAACAAAACCAGGGAGAACACCTTCACCCGATAAACGTGTAGGAGATTGTAAAACTTCCGGTGCAAGATTTGGGCGATAAATTATGACTTGTTTATCTTTAGGATTAATTAACCAACCCAGTTGCAAGCCATTTGCTAAATATTCCTCCATTTTAGCTTTAGTATCTTCCACATCATCAGTTTCAGAAACCAATTCCACTGCAAAATCAGGACACAAAGGGAGAAATTTCTTTCTTTGTTCTGAGCTAAGAGCATCCCATCTTTCTATCCTTACCCAAGAAGCATCAGGTGAACGAGTTGCCCCATTTGGCAGTTTAAACCCAGTAGAAGAATCAAAAGCTTTTCCTAGCTTATTTTGTCTGTTCCAAACTCCTAAATCAAGATACAGTTCAAAATTACGGTTTCCCGTTTCTCCCCCAGTCGGTGACATGATAATTAATTCCCCTTCAGCAGTTAACTCTAGTCGTAATTCTTTATTCACAGCTACAATCTGTGCAAATTCCTCATCAGTAAATTGCAGATTAGGAGGTAATTGTAAGGTTAAAGCAGTCATAATTAATTGCGCTCCACAAAAATCCTAGTTGCATCAAACCCATCTGCTGCTAATAGGGAAGATTTAGCTTCTACCTCTACTTTAGGAATTCTCCCCAACAAATGCGCCGTTGTTTTATTTTTTAAAAAAGCTTGGGGTAGTTATAGGGGTGAGAGACTGAATGAGAAAAGAAGATATGTAGTGTTATATCACTCACCACATAGACACACTAATTTTTGTATTCCAGACTATCGGTTAGCATTCTGTCTCATAGGGTAAATTGGTTTTATCCTATGAGAGAAAATGACCTCTCGATTTTGTGCTTAGTCTTCTAAAGGTAACGAGCGCGGAGGGATTTGAACCCCCGACCCACAGAACCGGAATCTGTTGCTCTATCCACTGAGCTACGCGCCCTTAATCCTCACTATTATAGCACGTTTGTGATAATATTTTCAGCCTTAAAGATAATTAGTCGGGTCTACGGGTGTACCATTGCGACGCACTTCAAAGTGGAGGTGGGGGCCAGTCGATAAACCTGTGGAACCAACAGCTGCGATCGCTTGTCCGCGTTCAACTGCTTGTCCGTCAGCAACATATAATTCACTGCTATGACCGTACAGTGTTGTAATACCATTGCCGTGATCGATAATTACCGCTTTGCCATAACCACCATACCACCCAGCAAAAATTACTGTTCCCGAATCGGCTGCTCGAATTGTACTGCCATAGCTAGCGGCAAAATCTAAGCCGGCGTGAAAACGACGATAGCCGAGAACAGGGTGCATCCGCCAGCCAAAGGGACTGCTAGTAGAAGCATTGCTAGGATATGCCATGACACCAGTTCCGCGAATGATCACACTTGTCCGGCTGTTGGTTTTTGCTTGGGCTTCTGCTACTTTTTGTTGAATCAAGACTTCGAGATTTTTGGATTCCCTCTCTAGCTGATTTTGTGCGGCTTCTAAGGCTAGGCGATCGCTATTGAGGCGTTGAATCAATTCTGATTGCGATTGCGCCTGGGTTTGATAATCGGATTTTTGTGCTAAAAGTTGCTCACGAATTAAAGCAATTTCGTTTTTTTGCTGTTCTACGTCTGTTTTTTGTTGATTGATCAGGTTTGCTTGGGTGTTGAGTTTTACCAAAATTTTCTGATCTGCCTGAAACACTAACTTCAACTGATGACGACGACTGATAAAGTCGCTGATATTTTGACTTTGCAACAAAACCGCCCATCCAGCAGATGCAGGCGATCGCTGGAGATAACGCAATCGTGCTACTGTTGCTATTTGCCGCTCCTGATAGGAACGTTCCGCCACAGCTAAATCGGTTTCCAATTGCTGGAGGCGTTGGGTGGCGAGTTGTAATCGTGATTCACTCTCTTGAAGATAGCTATCTGTAGTTTGCAGATTTTGCTTTAAACCAGTGAGGTGTTTTTGGGCCTCTTGTTGGAGATTAGTCAAGCGATCGCGCTCGTTAACCACACTCTGCTGCTGCTGGTTCATTTGTTGCTGCTGTTGTCGCAGAGTATCAATAGACCCTGTTGATGTTGCATAGGCTGGAATTAGTGCCAAACAAGTCCACAAAATGCAGCAAAATGCAATAGATAAACAGCAATAAATCTGCTTTTTTTCTAGAAATCGCCCTCTCATAGTGCGAACCTAATCAAAACGATACTTTCAAACACTATGAGGATTATTCCCAAAATCTAATTCACCCACGCCAACACATTATTAAATTGGTCTGCCAAGTTGTAACACAAGGATTCCAGCTATGTCAGCATTAAGCAGGTATGTCAAACCAATTAAAAATTAAAAATGTAAAATTAAAAATTGCAAGACGCTCTCTACGAGACGCTGCGCGTAGCTTGCTTCTATGTAAGAGTACGCGGACTCGCTTGCCGCCTGCGCTATCAGTAGGGGCTTGTACCCAGAATTAATTAATTAAAAATTATTATTTCTTTCAATTTTTAATTTTTAATCTTTAATTAAAACTGGTCAGCGGGTGAGGTATATGAACGCACGTATAGCAATTCTGTTAATTACTTTAGTCTTTCCAGGTTTGGCAGTGGTGGGAGTATCGTTGTATTGGTTTAATCTCGATTATGCAGCACTGATCAAAGCTGAAAATAATGTGGAAAACCTGGTAGAGGTCGGGAAAGTCAATGATAGACAGTTAGAGTATGCCTATCATCGCACTTACATTCATCGCATCAACGTATTTGCCGATGGTACCTGGGGATTACTGGGAGGTGTAATTACAGCACTAGGCATACATGGATTAGTCACGATTAAAAAATAGGGAGTGGGGAAGATGAGGGAGAAATAAACAATGCCCAATGCCCCATGCCCCATGCCCCATGCCCCATGCCCATTAATTATGATTAGCTTTCCAGCTTGCCAAATCAGCTAAAGAGCGATCGCGGTAACGTCCATAACGCTCTGGTTTACTTTTGATTTTCATTCCTAAATCGGGAAAAATCCCAAAGTTGGGTGGCATTGGTTGGAAATGCTTCGGCGAAGCGGAACTAATAAATTCCAATAACGCACCCATCATTGTTGTTGGTGGTAAAACCAAAGCTTCTTTACCCAAAGCTAATCTTGCTGCATTAATTCCCGCCAAGCAGCCACCCGCAGCCGCAGCTGTATAACCTTCAGTACCAATCAACTGTCCAGCGGCTAACAATGTGGGACGCTCTTTAAATTGCAAGGTAGGATGCATTAATTGGGGAGCATTAATAAAAGTGTTGCGGTGCATCACTCCCAGCCTCACAAACTCTGCCTTTTCCAAACTGGGAATTAACTGAAATATGCGCTTTTGTTCACCCCAGCGCAGGTTAGTTTGGAATCCTACCATGTTCCACAGTTGACCAGCTTTATCTTCTTGTCGCAACTGCACCACAGCATAAGGACGTTCCCCTGTGCGAGTATCTGACAATCCGACTGGTTTTAGGGGGCCGTAGCGCATGGTATCTTCCCCGCGCTGTGCTAGTTCTTCTATGGGTAAACAAGCTTCAAAAAATTTCGCTGTTTCCCGTTCAAAACCCTTAAGTTCTGTTTGTTCAGCTTTACAAAGTTCTTCGCGGAAGTGCAAGTACTGCTCTTTATTCATTGGGCAGTTGAGATAAGCAGCTTCACCTTTGTCATAACGTGATGCCATAAAAGCAATGTCACGATTAATCGATTCTCCCACGATAATTGGACTAGCTGCATCGAAAAAGCTCAAGTATTCCATCCCTGTAAAACGCTGCAAATCTTCTGCTAAATCAGGACTGGTTAATGGCCCGGTTGCCAAAACCACAATCCCTTCAGGAATGGCAGACACTTCACCCCGACGAAATTCAACTAAAGGATGACTCGCTAAAGTTTCAGTTAAATCTTGGCCAAATTGTCCCCTGTCTACAGCTAGCGCCCCACCAGCCGGAACAGCGTGTTCATCAGCTTTTGAGATGACAATCGAACCGAGTTGGCGTAATTCTTCGTGCAATAATCCAGCGGCGCGATCGCTTGCCATTGCTCCAAAAGAATTACTACAGACTAATTCTGCCAAATGTTCTGTATGATGAGCAGGACTAAATCGCTTTGGACGCATTTCATGCAAAATTACTGGCACTCCAGCTTGGGCTATTTGCCAAGCTGCTTCTGTCCCAGCTAGTCCACCTCCAATTACTTGTATCGGTTGTGTTTCCATAGTTAAATTTTTAATTTCCATATCATCATAAGTATCTACCAGCATCAGCGCTAGAACGCATCAACAAGTAGGGCGTTTTAGACATAACCAGTAGCGACAGCATAACGCACCATCAACAGCAACAATTACAAATTATCTGTGTCAATTCCCTTTTCGGCGTTGCTGAATCAAGGGATGATTCTTGTAGGGTGGGCCGAAAAGCCACTGGTGTCAACTTAAGCCAAAAATAGCGTACTGATTGGGTGTTGTTCACCCGCCAGGGATTGTAAATCC
>NZ_JAWJTF010000175.1:0-9019 GCF_048836525.1 Nostoc sp. CALU 546 | reverse complement strand
GGGGAGGGGGGAGGGGGAGATAAGGGAGTGACATTAACTTCATCCTCCTCATCTCCCATAACATTTTCTCAACTGAACGGATCTGCACAGCTTTTAGCAAATAACCAGTTGGTCAGGTTTGAAGTGGAGGGTCAAGCAGACAGTGGTGGTAATATTGCCATTCAGGGAGAGACTCGTTCTAAGGAGCTAGCAGGGAACTTCCAGTTGCGATCGCAAGACTTGCTGGCTGCGGATATTACTCGCCTCATTAAGTTACCAGTGAACTTACTGACTGGTCGAGCCAATGGCGACTTGCTGATTCGGTTGATGCCAGGACAGGATACTTTATTGTATGGCAGTGCGGCTGTGCAAGGGTTAACACTTCAAATACCCAAAGTCCCGCAACTGTTGAGCAATAGTCAAGGAAACCTCCGTTTTCAGGGAACGGAGTTGCAGTTAGATAATGTCACTACCAACTACGGCAAAATTCCCCTAGTGGCTACGGGAATTATCGACACTCAAGCAGGTTTTAAGTTGACAGGGCGGGTAAATGCGGTGAGTTTGGCGAATGCCCAAGAGACTCTCAAGGTAACATTACCTGTGCCGATCGCTGGACAAGTACAAGCTTCTTTGCAAATTACCGGATCAACTAAAGCACCAATTCTCTCAGGTACAGTTGCCACAATCCAAACTGCCCGGATTGATAAAGTTGATTTTAATAGCATCAGTAGTAAGTTTGAGCTTGTTACTAGTTCCTCTTTAATTACCCTCAAAGATATTCAAGGTAAGGCCAAAGTTGGTGGTGAGATCACGGGCGCTGGTAAAATTCAACTTGGTGAAACCCCGCGACTGGATTTAAATTTTGCTGCCAAGAATGTTCCAGGGGATGCGATCGCAAAAGTTTATGAAACAACTCCCGCTTTCCAAATCGGCAATGTCTCAGCTACAGCCCAACTAACCGGCGCTCCTACCAATGTCCAAACGGTGGTAAGATTCCAAGCTCCTAACGGAACTTACCCTGGAACTGGCGAAGTTGCAATTGCTCCAAATCGCACCGTCTCTTTCCGTAATGTGGCTCTGAATGTAAGTGGTGGTAAAGTCCGGGCAACTGGTAGTTATGCCAATGATCGTTGGCAAGCTGTGGCTGTTGCCTCTGGGGTAAAATTGGAACCCTTTGTAGACAAAAGTCAACTACAAAATGTCTCTTTGGCGGGGGCACAGTTTAATGGTCGTCTCATCCTCTCAGGCAGCACAGCACCATTTGAAATTGCCACGATTCGCAGTGATGGTGCAGGAGTTCAAATTGGTGGCGGCACAGTTGTAGTTTCTAATGTCCAACTACAAGACCAAGGCTTCTCTGCTCAACTTATAGCTAATGGTGTGCGGTTGGGGCGGATATTGAAACAGTCTCCCCCAGCTTTAAATAATCCATTGGCGGGTACATTCCAAATCGCAGGCAACAGAGATAATTTCAGCCTGAAAACCTTCCGTGGCACTGGGGAAGGTCGCCTTACTATTGGCGGCGGTACGGTTACAGCCAATAATATTCAAGTGGGTAATGGTGTATATCAGGCGCAAGTTCAGGCTAAAAATGTGCCTGTGCAGCAGTTGGCAACATTACCAAAGCAGTTCCAAGGAGCGTTGACTGGTCAGTTCAACGTAGCGGGTTCTGTTGAGTCGTTTCAACTGCAAACTATTCAAGCCAGAGGTCAGGCGCGGGTCAATGTTGCTGGTGGAACTATTACAGCTAATAATATCCAAGTCGGTAATGGTGTATATCAAGCGCAAGTTCAGGCTAAGAATGTACCTATGCGGCAGTTGGCAGCAGTACCACCACAGTTCCGAGGGACGTTAACTGGTCAAGTAAACGTGGCGGGTTCTGTTGAATCGTTCCAACCGCAAACTATCCAAGCTATAGGTCAAGCGCGAGTGGATGTTGCAGGTGGAACTATTACAGCCTCTAATATCCAAGTCGGTAATGGTGTATATCAGGCACAAGTTCAAGCAAATAATGTACCGTTGCAGCAGTTGGCAGCAGTACCCCCGCAGTTCCGGGGAGCCTTAACTGGTCAAGCAAACGTGGCGGGTTCTATTGAATCGTTCCAACCGCAAACCATCCAAGCCAACGGTCAAGGACGGTTGGATGTTGCAGGTGGAACGATCGCAGCCTCTAATATCCAATTGGCTAATGGTCGTTATCAAGCTGTAGTTGATGCTTCTGGTGTGGAATTAAATCGGTTAAATCAGCAATTGCGGGGTCAACTTGGCGGTCAGTTGCAATTAGCTGGCACGCTAGGATCATCGAAGTTAGCTGATGTGCGTGCTGCTGGACAGGTGCAATTATCCCAAGGTCTCCCCGGTTTGGAGCAACCTCTGAGTGCTGCGATCGCTTGGAGTGGTGAAAGGCTGACCATTGAGCGAGCAACTGCTCCCGGTTTAAGTGTTACTGGTAACATATTAGCCAATGCTAAGGGAGCGGGCATACCGGAAATTACTGCCCTAAACCTCAACGTCCAAGCAGAGAATTACAACTTAAAACAGTTACCAATCAATCTTCCTAATGAGGTTGCTGTGGCGGGGAGAGTTGATTTTAATGGTCAAATCACTGGTAAGCTGCCCTTGCCAAATGTAGTAGGGCAAATTAATTTACGAGACTTAGTTGTTCAAGATATTGCTTTTGAGCCGTTGTTGACTGGAAAC
Organism: Nostoc sp. CALU 546; assembly: GCF_048836525.1. Taxonomy (NCBI): domain Bacteria; kingdom Bacillati; phylum Cyanobacteriota; class Cyanophyceae; order Nostocales; family Nostocaceae; genus Nostoc; species Nostoc sp. CALU 546. Next base: position 6,340 of record NZ_JAWJTF010000175.1, on the reverse strand, counting down.
ATCGATTCAGCACAGGGACGCGGTTTAAATTTGAACTTGGCAGGAAATAGCGATCGCCTGGCCTTTAATTTAGATGCCAATAATCGCCCGAAATCCTTCTTAGTAAAATGGCAGCAAGCATCAGCTACAGGTAATGTTCAAGGGAATGATTGGGCGCTCAAAGTGGCCAATTTCCCCTTACAAATATTGAATTTGAGTCCGCCGCCAATTACTCGACTGGGTACTGGTAAGATAGCTGGATTGTTAACTGGGGATTTGCTGTTTAATCAGCAGACATTGGCAACAACGGGGAATTTTGCGATCGCTAATCCTCAAATTGGTCGAGTTAAAGGCGATCGAATAGCTGCTCAATTCCGCTACGGTGACGGGAAAGCCACACTCGCCAGTAGCGAATTTGTCAAAGGCAAAAGTAGCTACGCTCTTGTCGGTACTTTTGCCCAAAGCCCTAAAGGGCCTCAACTACAAGGCAAACTTAACGTCAACCAGGGAGAGATCCAAGATGTTTTATCTGTAGCACAGATATTTGATTTACAAAATTTGCCAGGTGGTTCAGCAGAAATCTACGGTACAGCAGCGGATCTAACCACCACCTCCCAAGGAGCGCCAAATCAACCCTTATTAACCCAAATCCAACGGTTTTCTGAAATTGAAGCTTTGGTAGCAGAACAGGAAGAACAGCGACTTAATTCCACTCCTATACCAGATTTGGCAGATTTAAAGGGGACTTTCAACGGGGAAGTGGCTGTAAATACAGCTACAGCCAATGGATTATCAGTGGATTTTAATTTGAATGGACAAAACTTTGCCTGGGGTAAAAAGGAAGAAAAAAATCGTTATTATACCGCCGACAAAGTGATTGCCGAAGGCAACTTTGAAAATGGTGTTTTGAGTTTGCGACCATTACGAATCCAGTCTGAAAACAGGCTGATTGCCTTCACAGGTAACGTTGGCGGTGATGAACAATCTGGCCAGTTGCGAGTGAATAATTTTCCCGTACAACTATTGAATAATGTTGTCAAACTACCAGTTGGAATCACAGGGAATCTTAACGGTACAGCAGCTTTAGCAGGAAGCATTGCTAATCCCCAAGCTAGAGGGGAATTGCAAATTACAGAAGGAATACTAAATCAGAGCAAAATAGAGTCAGCGATCGCAAGTTTCAGCTATGCCAACGGACGCTTAAATTTTGGTAGTACTGTAGCCGTTGCTGGGCCAAAACCTGTTGATATTACTGGCAGCATTCCTTATAAATTGCCTTTTGCCTCTGTCGCACCAGACAGTGAGCAAATCAGTTTGGATATGAAGCTGGAAAACGAGGGATTGGCACTGTTAAACGCATTAACTAATCAAGTGGTATTTGAGAAAGGTGAAGGAGAAATAGACCTCAAGGTGCGTGGAACATTGCAAAAACCCGAAGTAGATGGAATTGCTACTATTAGTAATGCTACTTTTTCAGCCCAGGCTTTGCCAGGTAAGCTCAGACGTGTAACAGGTAGAGTGCTGTTTAATTTTGACCGCATCTTAGTAGAAAATCTTGAAGGTAGATTTAGCCGTGGGAAGGTACAAGCTGCTGGGGAAATTCCCATCTTCAACAATGAGAATGCGACTATCAACAATCCCCTGACTGTTAATCTCGATCAGCTGACGTTGAATCTCAAGGCACTTTACCAAGGAGGTGCTAGCGGCAATTTGCAGATTACTGGTTCTGCCCTTAGCCCAGTAATTGGCGGTAAAGTAAACTTATTTGATGGTCAGGTATTGCTGGCAGAATCTACTGACGCAACTTCATCTGCAAATGATAGTGGTCTTGGTGTATCACCCACAAAAGATAATAAGCAGAGTAAAACTGAAATCGGGAATGGAATGGGAAATACTATTGCTAGATTTAATAATCTAGATTTAGAACTAGGCAAAAACGTTCAAATTACCCGCCCCCCTATTCTCAACTTCCGTGCCACTGGTAATCTCATAGTTAACGGCCTAATCAATCAGCCAATACCCGATGGCACTATCCAGCTAGAAAAAGGTGGTGTAAATTTATTTACTACCCAATTTAACCTTGCTCGTGGCTATAAACATACCGCAACATTTAGTCCCTCTCAACCCCGCGACCCCAACTTAGATATTCGGCTATTTGCCAAAGTACTAGACGTAACTCAAAGTAATGATTTCAGCCGGATAAATACCACAGGTTTATCATCCTTAGAAAGTGTTCGAGTCGAAGCCACTATCAACGGTTTAGCTAGCAAACTGAATGAAAATTTAGAACTAACAAGTAGTCCGTCACGTAGCCAAACCGAAATTGTTGCTCTTTTAGGAGGTGGATTTGTAGACACCCAAGGACGTGCTGACAGTACTTTAGGTCTAATTAACATTGCAGGCTCGGCTGTGTTCAACAATTTTCAGTCAGCTTTTAATCAGATTGGCAGTACCTTTGGCTTAAGTGAACTGCGAATATTTCCTACCGTTATTTCTGAGAATCCCGAAGCTGGAAGAAGTAATTCAACTTTAGAATTAGCAGCGGAAGCTGGGATTGATATTTCTTCCAAAATATCTGTTTCCAGTATTAAAATCTTAACAACAAATGACCCCTTCCAATGGGGTGTTAATTACCGCATAAACGACGAATTTCGTGTGCGTGCTTCCACTAATTTAACCGATGATAGTCGTGCAGTAGTGGAGTATCAAACTCGGTTTTAAATAAAAAAGAGTTGAAAAGTCGTATGCCTCGCTTTACCATTATCCAAAATTTATATCCTTGTTGTTCCCTCTTCTCCTTACTTGTCTTACCAAGCTTGATTTTGTGCAGTTTAAATATCAAATTGTAATATTTTCTCCCTCCTGTTTATTAATAACTAATCGCAAAATTGATAACCCTAAAATTATCAAAAATAGCACTAGCCCAATTGTGCAAGCGTAGCTAATTTCCAAATTGTTGAAGGCTTGCTCATATAGATAATAAACAATTGTTTTCGAGCTACTGAGTGGCCCCCCTTGGGTCATAATGTATACCTCTTCAAATACTTTGGTTGCAGAAATAGCCGAAATTACCGCCACTAGTGCTAGATACGGTTTCATTAAAGGTATGGTGATATCCCAATGTTTGCTGATCCCATCCGAGCCATCAATTGCAGCGGCTTCGTAGACATCAGTGGGAATTGATTGCAACCCCGCTAAATAAATCACCATGTAGTAGCCTAGTCCCTTCCACACGGTGACAGCCATAACGCTGGCAAGAGAAATTGGTACAATACCAAAAATTTTGTCTGGGCTAGTCAGCCAAGGAATACCTTCTGGAAAAATACCTAAAGCTTTAAATAACTGATTAAGTAATCCGTTTTCTGCGTACAACCATTTCCAAGCTATTCCCGCAACTACCATTGAAATTACGACTGGAGTGTAATATGCAGATCTAAACCAATTCATCCCTCGCAGTTTTTGATTTACCAATATTGCCAGTACTAAGGGAGCAATTACTAAAATTGGTACTACACCAACAAGATATAGAAAAGTGTTTTCCAAGGTTTTCCAAAAAACCGCATCTTTCCAAAGCTTGAGAAAGTTTGCGAAACCTATCCATTCTGGCGGCTGGGCAATATCTTCATAGCTAGTAAAACTGAGGTAAAACGCTTGCAGTGCAGGCCAAAAAACAGTTAACCCCAAAAGAACCAAAGCGGGTAGTAAAAATAAATAAGGAGTTAGTCTCTGTTTGATGAATATCCAATTTTTAGGCGTCAATTGATTCATATAAATTCTAATAGTTGTTTTTGCTTGGTCAAAATCCTTAAGAAAAAGAATTTGGAGATGTGAGTAGATTTAAGCTTCAATATTTTAAGGGCATATATTTACGTAGCGCTTCGCGCTTGCCATTGGCATAGCTAATTAATAACTCGGAGATCAACTGCAATGGAAACTCAGCACAATCCGTCGTCAATTGAACATCAAAATGTCCCCATAAACCACCGTGGACTACATGACTTTTTATATAGTTCCGATGAGGAACACACCGCCATTGAGGTGAGTATAACCCCTAAACTGGCAAACGATGGTACTGAAATCATTGACCTTGAGACTTGGAGTGCAGCTGCTCAGAACGCTAAAGTTGCAGGTGTCTACGCAGTATTGGACGCAGTAGGCTGTACACAGCACATTGGCTATTCTCGGAATGTATTGCTTTCTCTAAACGGTCATGTCACTAAAAATGGTAAGCAAAAGTGTACTTTTGTCCGCGTGCAAGCATTCAAATTCCCCAAGCGTCAAGAAATGGAAGATTTGCGAGATGCGTGGATAGCAGAACTCGAAAGTATGCCACCTGGTAACGCAACTGATAGAGAAATGTGGGCTAGCACGGTAGGTGAAGCTGCGAAAGCGGTAATGTCAGAGGCGGAACGCCAAGCCTATGAGGAGAAAAAGCTAAAACTGCGGAAAGCAATGGCTGACACAACTCTCTCTAAAGAGTCAGAAACAATAGATGCCAGTGAAGCCGAGCGTCAGCGTCAACTTGAAGCTGCTGTGACAAATGATGACTGGAGTGTAATTATCGACGCACAGACACAGGAAACCAAGTCTTAGATGAGTGTTCAGCCCTCTGCTTATTTCCCCACTTGGATACCCTCATATCTTTACAGAATAGAGTATCCAAGTGTATTTAGATTTTGCTAGCTTGGCAGATTTTAAACAGCAGAAATGGCACAAACCTGTAATCCGACAGGCGTGTGAATAATTACAGATTCTACACCAAATACTTGTGCGATCGCATTTGGTGTCAGGACTTGTTCCGGTGTACCAATTTCCCAAATATGACCCTGTTTTAATAATCCAATACGGGAACTATACCGTGCTGCCAAATTCAGTTCGTGCAAAACTGTAATAATAGTTAATTCCTGCTGCTGATTCAGTCCTTTGAGCAGTTCCAATAGTTGCAACTGATAGTTGATATCTAAAAAAGTTGTCGGTTCATCTAATAGTAAAACTTTTGGCTCTTGCGCTAGTGCTAAAGCTAAAAAAGCCCGTTGTCTTTCACCGCCTGATAGTTGTTCGACTAAGCGATCGCTCAGTTTTTCTAGTTGTGTCTTTTTAATTGCAGTTTCAACTTTGAGCCAATCTTCAGCCTTTAGTTCCCATTGCCACCAAGGTTGATGCGGCGTGCGTCCTAAACTTACTAATTGTCGCACTGTTAACCCAACGGGAACTGTTTGTTGTTGCGGTAATAATGCCAGTTTCTGTGCGACTAGATTTGGGGGTTGAGAGTGAATTGCTTTACCATCAAGTAGCACTGTTCCATATTGTGGTGAGAGAATACGACTTACCAATTTTAGTAAAGTAGATTTACCTGAACCATTAGCACCAACTAAACTCAACCATTCTCCTGTTTGCAGAGTGAGGTTAATGTCTTGGACAATTGGTAGTGTGGTATAACCGCCTGTGAGGTTTTGCAGTTCGAGTGGCATTTCAGAAAATCAAAAATGAAACCTGTAGTAAACAACAATTTTTAGAGAGGCGTTTTTGATGCAGAACAAGTTAATGAACTTCAAAGAAAAGTAGCTGTATTAAAAAAGATTGTCGGTTGTCATGATGAATTAGAGGACAAATTCAGAGAAACAGGGACTTCAAGTAAACACTAATTATACAAAAAGCCTCTCTAAAATTTATTAGAGAGGCTTTTCATTTTAAAAATAGAACCTGGCATCGAGCTATTTTTGCGTAGGGCTACCCCTAAACTATCGTTGCCGCAGCAGCGTTTCACCTCTGAGTTCGGGAAGGGTTCAGTGTGGTTCCACCGCGCAATAGACACCAGGAAAACCTGATGGGAATTAAAAATTAAAAATGTAAAATTAAAAATGACTTTTGAAATTTTACATTTCTAATACTTCAGAAACCCTGAAGACTGCAAGTAACGCGAAACCAAATGAGTTGTGAGGTCAAGCCCTCGGTCTGTTAGCACGGCTCGGCTACATACATTGCTGCACTTCCACCTACCGCCTAAGAACGGGTGTTCTGCCCGTGACCTTACCCACTTATTGTGGTGAGAGCACTCATCTTGAGGTGGGCTTCCCACTTAGATGCTTTCAGCGGTTATCCGCTCCGCACTTGGCTACCCAGCGTTTACCGTTGGCACGATAACTGGTACACCAGCGGTGCGTTCCTCCCGGTCCTCTCGTACTAAGGAGGACTCCTCTCAATGCTCTTACGCCTGCACCGGATATGGACCGAACTGTCTCACGACGTTCTGAACCCAGCTCACGTACCGCTTTAATGGGCGAACAGCCCAACCCTTGGGACGTACTTCCGCCCCAGGTTGCGATGAGCCGACATCGAGGTGCCAAACCTCCCCGTCGAT
>NZ_JAWJTF010000225.1:0-3538 GCF_048836525.1 Nostoc sp. CALU 546 | reverse complement strand
GTTGCCAAGAACCTTAATCCTGGTTTGAAAATACTTTGATTGCAGGTTTGAGCGATTAGCATTGTAGGCGCTACATCTAGCTTTGCTGAAGCTACCGCAAGTTCGTAGACTCATGGAAATCGCTCACGATCTTCTACTTGAGCCAATACTTCATTGCTCTTGTAGAGCCAGTTTCAATTGCCGATTACACGAATGACTAAAATCGTGGAATGCTCCAAGACTGGGCTGCTTCTCACTGTATTTCGCCAAAGCTGGGCGAAAGAAATAAGTAAGAAATATTTACAGTATTAAATAAGAAAGTCTTGTCCCACAAGCATTAGGGATGGGTGCGACTGTGCAACACTTTTGCTTGTTGTGCTTCTGTATTGTTTAAAAAAGGTAAATTTTTGCACAGCTTCGGATTTCATCACTTCACCAAGTTAATAAACAAAAATATCTTTATACTAAGTCTGTTAACTGGTAAATTTCTAAAAGAATAAAATGTATAAGTCGTATATTATAGCGTCACAATGATGTTTTAGCTATTTCAGCTATTGAAACAGAATGTAATTAACTGAATTTCACCTCGCTAATCTGGAGTATTGAGACAACATTTTTGGCTCAAAAAGTAACTGGATGTCCACTGAGCAGCACCTACACTACAAACGCCAGGCATTACAAGAACCGTATGACCTAGTAGCCAAGAAGCTAATACGGTTACGTTGTGATTATGCGATCGCAGCAGATACTCTCATTCGCTTCCAATTAGAAAAGCAAATTCAACAAACTGAAGCTGAACTAAATGAATTGGATCAGCAGCTTGGTGATCTGGAACGAGCTTTATCTAGTGGAAGAGTGTATCGTGCTTTGTTGAAATTGGGCTATCGAGAGCAGACGCGAGCATTTCGGAGATTTATTGAGACTCATTCAGTAGCAGCTTTTCTAATCCACGGTTCACTGTACTATGGTCAGCGCTGGTTGTTAAATCGTTTAGTAGTACAAAATGTCCCCAATATCATGACGGGAAAGGTTGTGCGAATTGAACTCAGTCGCATTGCTCGGAGGAGTGACAGTGCTGCTTTGTGGCGTGAACTTGGTGGTAGAGTTGGTCTAGGTAGGCAAAGCTCAATTCCTGAAATTGCCGAACGAGTTTATCAATGGTGGCGAACTCAGAATGTTCTGTTAATTTTATATGATGTCGATTGTCTTTCGGAAACTCTTTTAGACGAGCTGATCCGAGATTTCTGGTTATTATTAGCGACTAAAGTTAATACGGATAGCCCGCAAGCGAGTCAATTCAAATTATTAATGTTCCTGGTAGATTATGATGGCTGCGTAGGTAGTTGGAATATTCCTTTTGTAGAACGGCTCGACCCTACTTGGAAGCCAGATAACCCTGTGAAACTGCCTGAGATTAACCAATTTTCTGACGATGAACTGACTAACTGGCTAGAGTATGCAGCAGACGAATTGCCGATTAAACTGATAGATCAGTTAGATGAAACAGTACAAATAATACTGAAAAACAGTGATAATGGCATTCCAGAAACCGCATTGGGCGAAATTTGTCAACTGTCTGGCTGTAATTGGTATGATGAAGAGGAAAAATGGTTAAGGCTGTAGGCGGAAAAGTCTTGGAATATACAGGTAAAGTGCAGCCCCAACTAGGAGAAAGGGGGGCGAATGGACATCTGTTATATCCGTATTTGCCTAATCCTGAACTGGTAGAAGCAGTCAACTTAGCGATTTACTTGGAACGTCCCTTACTGCTTAAAGGTGAACCGGGATGCGGTAAGACTCAACTTGCAAGTGCAGTTGCCTACGAGCTAGGTTTGAACTTGGAAGCTTGGTATGTCAAATCCACTAGTCGGGCAAGGGATGGGTTGTATAACTATGATGCCGTTGGACGATTGCGGGATGCCCAGCTAGCTGTTTCCAGTCGCTTGACAGCAGAACAAATTCAGCGAATTGATGACCCAACTACCTATGTACGCTGGGGGCCTCTGGGAAGATCATTTCAGCAAGAAAACCGTGCTGTTGTACTGATTGACGAAATTGATAAAGCTGATATTGACTTTCCCAACGACCTGCTGCTGGAATTAGATGAGCGGCGGTTTATTATTGAGGAAACAGGTCAGAAAATTGAGGCTAAGGCAGCACCAATTGTTTTAATTACTAGCAATGATGAGAAAGATTTACCGGATGCCTTTTTGCGAAGGTGCTTGTTTCACTATGTTGAATTCCCTAATCGTGAGCGGTTGATACAGATTGTTAACGGTCTGTTTCCTGATTCACCTCAAGCTTTGGTAGATAAAGCCATAGTTCGCTTCTTACTACTGCGGGAAGAAATGCGAAAAGATAAAGGGGAGGCTGGCAAGAAAGTCAGCACCAGTGAATTAATTGACTGGTTTCGCGTCCTGCGTCGATATCGTCAAGATGAGGCTTTGGCAAAACTGGATGGCAAGATACCTTATGCTGGCGTGTTGCTAAAAAGTTGGGATGACCATATACGCTATCTGAGACAGAGCCGTGGAAGTAAATGATTTGCCTCTACTGGAACTTTTTACTAAGCTGCGTGAAGCTGGCTTACCACTAGGTATTGATGAGTATCAGTTAGTTTTACAAGCTATACAAGCTGGTTTTGGGATTAATGACCAAGCTGCTTTGAAGCGTCTGTGTCAGACTTTGTGGATCAAATCTACAGAGGAAATGCAGTTATTTGAGTATCATTTTGAGCAAGTGATGAGCAGTGAGGCTGTTTTGGCAACCTCGCCAACATCGACTATGACAAATCGGCAGCATCAGCTTTCTCAAATAACTCGCTATGTAGCTTTAGCAGGAGCTTGCATTATAGGAGCCGGGATTGTTTGGGGGATAACAAGCAGATATCAAAATCAGACTACCAAAGATTCAGCAATTCCATCTCAGGCGCCCGGATTAATTAATCCAACTCCAACTCCAGGAACTAATCCTAGCGCGACTACAGCACCGCAGACGAATCAAATCCAGAACGAGAGTAATTGGAAAACGATTGCCCCATTTATAAGTCTAGCTTTTAAAGTAGTTGGAGTAGGGTTAGCTTCCGGATCTGTCTTAACTACTATATATACAATTATTAGATGGCTGACTGAGCGACTATCTAAACAAACAGCCAATGATGATAGCTCCCTTCTCCAAGCAACTACAGACTCAAATATTTCTTCAAGTTTGACTCAAGTAATTGAAGATGAAGTGCAAGTCGCTCAAGCAGTTTTGCAAGCAACCAGCAGGAACGACCAAAATTCTTACAATCAGTTTATTCTTTCTTTCGACTACCTACCTGTAACTCAACGGCAGATGAAGCAGATGTGGCGGTACCTGCGCCGGGTGGTTCGGGGAGGCGGGCCAACTGAATTGGGTGTGGAAGCAACAAACAAACAAATTGGATACCAAGGCACTTTTTTTGGACCTGTAATTGTACCCGGACGGGGAAACCGAACTGGAATTGTGTTACTTATTGAACAAGATGGGGCAATGATAACATTTCATTCTCTTCCACCACGATTGGTAGAAACAGCTT
>NZ_JAWJTF010000356.1:0-1922 GCF_048836525.1 Nostoc sp. CALU 546 | reverse complement strand
GTGAACCCTGGAACCACTCCCATGAACCCTGGAACCACTCCCGTGAACCCTGATATCATGTCCGCATAAATAGTTATGCTAACCACAGTCATTACACCCCACCCCCAACCTCTCCCTGCAAACGGGGCTACCGTGTACACACAAATCTGAAATAGCTGATTAACCAAGGTTTTACCCCACCCTAACCCTCCCGATGCATTGGGGAGGGAACAAGATTTTCCAGTTTCCCCCCTTTACAAGGGGGGATTAAAGGGGGTAATTATTCATGTACGCCGGATTTATAACCTAAATTCCTTAGCTTCAGCCAAAATCGGATTGATATCAAACCAGGAACCATCATCATTCCGGTATTCAAATACAAACATACTGCGGAGCAAAAGTTCGTATCTTTCATGACCTCTCAAGCTTTTCTCTTGCGTCACCTCACGCAGTAATTCCCATTCATCGGGCGTAATTCCCAAAGTTAGCTCATTGCAGCGTTGTTTAATCACTCTATTTACGCACTCTTGCGACAAAGGTGGGTCTTCTTGCTGAAGACAACGAAACAATAACATCAACAAATTACGCAAATGACCACCGCTAACTTGGCAAAGTCGCTCTAAAGTATCAGGACTATCAAAAACCTCAGTAATTAAATTCTGACTTTGTTCCCAACTCACACCAGGAAAAGCCCTCGCCATGACCATCTGTTGCAGCAGCATGATTCCCTGCGAAAATTGTGAACCATCTTGTAATTGCACAGGAACCATCGGCAAAACCTTGGGGTCTACGCCAAAGCGATTTGTTAACCTTCCTAAAGCGTTGGAAAAAATCAACACTAACGGAATGGTATAAACAACATGACAATTTAACTGGTTTAACTGTTCACCCCGTTCCACAAAGAGATATTCTGGCTGGTAATAACCCGAAGGCTTCAAAGAATTATCAACTCGGTCGAGATTATCTATAATTACCACCAGTCCTTTTTTACCCTGCTGCTTGAGTTTTTCTCTAGCAGGCCTGAGCAATTCTTTGTTAATTGATTCTAAAATGCCATTAGTACGCGGTTCTAAATATTGCCGTAACTGACCGCGAAGTTTGGGGCTATCTTTAGTTTTAGCAGTAATCTTAGCAATACCTACAGATAATTCAGCCTCAACCCCAATATCTAGCGGCGTTTGCAAAAACTCGGAAATCTCCGTAAATAAATTCTTAAAGTATCCTGGTTTCAGGTTAATTTTGATTGCTTCCAGACTTTGACTCACTTCACGAGCTACTGCCAGTAAAATATCTGTAACATCAATATCAGCCATATCCAGGCTTTGACTAGACTCGAAATAAACCACATGAAATCCCTGCTGCTCTAACTCTGCCTTTAGCCGCAGTAACTCAGTAGATTTGCCACAGCCGATATGTCCGGTAAACAATTGACAGGTCGGTTCTTCAGGTGAAAGGCGGGTGATAGTTCGCCCAAGTTCTTCAATAATCTTGGCACCACGCACTTTAGAGAAATCAATATAATATTGTCTATCCTCCGGTTTACTCACAACCAAAGTTTTACTGGGGTTGCAAGCCTGAAAAAACCTAACTAAATCTAGTTTCATCACAAATCACCCGAAATCAGCCTGACGCTCTTGCCCATTTCAGTGATTATACAGACGATAAAGCGGCTATTTCGGAAAAAACTTCTTCAAAATGACTGATTAACTGTTCTCTCGTTTATCTCGTTCCTATGCTCTGCATAGGAATGCCTGATTAGAGGCTCTGCCTCTAGTCAGATATTATTGAGTCAGAGGCTCAATGAATGCATTCCCAGGCGGAGCCTGGGAATGAGGAAATGCTTATCAAGCTAGGTTTTTAGGACTTTTGTATACACCGTAGCGATGCATTGGGGGGGGAAACCAGAAAATCTTGTTCCCTTCCCTTTGCAAGGCTACGGTGTA
>NZ_JAWJTF010000179.1:0-7655 GCF_048836525.1 Nostoc sp. CALU 546 | reverse complement strand
CTCTTATTGTGAGAATGATATAGGACTCATATTTGATTTGGTGAAAAAACTCAGTACAACTAAGAAGCCTTCTTGACTGTTGCCTATTCCCTATTGCCTGCCTACGCAAATTAGTTCAGAAATCAAAGCGGATTCTTATATATAGCTAAGTACTGAGTAAAAATCCAGTTGTTTCAGGACTTTGAGCAATCAACACTGTCATAACCTGTATGACTACGGCTACAACTGTCGATTTAAGTGTTCCAACCAAATATTAGCCAGAGGAGAAAAACACCCTGAAGTAGACAGTAAACTATAAATTTAACTTCGTCCTAACGTTTTTTTTGCTAATTATTTTATGCTTTCTTGCGGCTACAATACATTACCAAAAGTATAAATAATCCTATTCCTGCCAGATATTTAATGGCATCAGGTACGCTGGGATTAGGTGAAAAGAAGCCTTCGATCGCACCAGCAATAATCAGCATCGGTACAATCCCAAATACTAGCTGCACTGCCTGAGAACCGTAAAACTTTAGTGCATCTCCACGGCGATATTTACCAGGAAATAAAATTGCTCTTGCTAATAAAAATCCCGCACCCCCAGCAAAAAATATCGCAGGTAATTCTAAGGAACCATGCGGAAATACAAAGGCCCAAAAAGGATAAGCTAGATTATTTTGAGCAACCAAAGTGCTAACAGCACCAATTAATAAGCCATTAAATACCATCAAATAAGCTGTGTATAGCCCAGCAGTGATCCCACCGGCAACAGCCCCAAAAGACACCGCTAGGTTATTGATCATAATACCGCTGGATGCCAGAGGTTCAATGCCGACAATTGACCCCATCCATAATTTTTGCTCATCTCGCACCTTGGTAATCAAGTTTTCAGGTACGATTAAAGGCATGAAGCTGGGGTTTTGCCAAGAATACCACCAAGCCACTAATCCCCCCAGTAGAAACAGAGCCGTTGCAGCAGCAATGTATACAAATGTTTTCTGGACTACAGATGGTAATCCCCAGCGGTAAAATTCTAGAATCGCCTGCCATTCTTGTCGCCGCGAACTTTGGTAAATCTGCGTGTACGCACGAGTTGTTAAAGATTGTAAACTTTGAATCAAAGTATTACCGATTTGCTGAGTGCGGGCACGTGCCAAGTCTGCTGCTACGGAACGATACAAACTCGCTAACTCTCTAATTTCTGCTGCCTGTAAGGACTTTAGCCCTTTTTTTTCTATCTGCCTTAATAGGGCATCCAAACGCTGCCAATTTGGTTCTCGTCGCGCAATCCAACGTTGAATATTCATGAATTTTGGGAACACTGAGTTTAACTTAGCTTAAGATAGCCTCAAATTCATCTCCGTAATTTCAAGGAAAATGTGCCATTATGTCTGAAAACTTTGGATCTTCCGGTCAGATACAACCACTGAGTATCGGTAATGTTGTCAGTGCTGCGGTGCGATTATATCGTTCTCATCTGAAGACTTATCTTAATCTAGCTGCGATCGCTCACTTGTGGATTCTAGTTCCGATTTATGGCTGGGCAAAATATGCAGCCATTTCTGGCCTAATTTCACGCTTGGCTTTTGGAGAATTGATTTACCAGCCGGAAGGTGTTCAAACTGCCAAGAACCATATTAATCCGCGTCTTTGGTCATTTTTGAGAGTTGGTTTTCAAGTAGCAATATCTTTGCTTTTAATTTATTTTGGAATGGCGATCATAGGTGGTGTGCTAGCTGGCTTGATCGGAGTAGTATTAGGAGGAATATTAGGTACTTCCAGCATTATAGTCGTAACCACATTGGCAATAATTGTAACCGTAGTTGTTGTGCTATTAGGACTAACCTGGTTTTACTCTCGTTGGATAATAGCTGAAGTGCCTTTAGCAGTTGAAGAAAATATCAATGGTGGCGAAAGTGTTGCCAGAAGTTGGGAGTTAACTAAAGCCTCAGTATTTCGCATTCAGGGCGTTGTTTTAGTTGCTTTTATTGTGACATTGCCGTTGGTGTTTGTATTAAACTATATACCTAGCTTATTCCTAATAAGGCTTGAGCCAGGTTCTACTATCTACTCAATTGTGTATTTTATTTCTTGGGTTGGAAGCTTGATAGGTGGAATTTTAGTTATGCCATTCTGGCAAGCACTAAAAGCTGTTTTATACTTGGACTTGCGTAGTCGGCGTGAAGGTCTAGGTTTGCAATTACGAGAACCTCCCTTGTAAGATTTTTGTTAATTTAACACCTTAATCCAACTCTATTAATTTTGAATTAGTTAAAATATGCGCTTTTTTAATCGCATCACATTCCAGACTCCAGAAAGTGTAGAGTTGGAATTCACTCTAGCAGGAATCGGTAATCGAGCCTTGGCACTGCTAATTGACTATACAGTTTTGACTGTAACCTTGCTTGTATTTTTTCTTACCTGGACTGTCTTTTCTACTCAACTGTTCAATTTTTTTGAAGACTTGATTACGAATGCTCAGAATTTAGGACTTTGGTTAATAGCAATTTTCTTCCTGATCGGCTTTGCAGTTTACGTCGGGTATTTTATATTTTTTGAAACCTTATGGTTTGGACAAACTCCTGGTAAACGGTTTGCTAAAATTCGCGTAGTTCGAGATGATGGTAGACTGATCGGGCTACAACAAGCAACGCTACGTGCTTTACTGCGACCCTTTGATGAAACTTTGTTTATTGGCGCTTTTTTAATTATGTTGGGTAGCCGTGAAAAGCGCTTAGGTGATTTGGCTGCTGGTACAATTGTGATTCAAGCCCAAACACCTACTATATCTCCTACATTAACAATTTCAGAACAGGCAAAGTTACTCCGTGAGCAGTTAGTACAAATTGCCGATTTATCACCATTGATGCCAGATGATTTTGCTGTTATTCGTGAGTATTTGCAACGGCGTGGCGCATTGTCATTAAAGGCAAGAGCCTCATTATCTCTAAAGTTAGCCGAGCAAGTTGTAGCTATTATTAATTTAGAAAAGTTGCCAGAAGGTGTTACACCTGATGTATTTTTAGAAGCTATTTACCTCGGTTATCAGCAACCGGAATTTTAGGCTGGAGATTTGATTTATAGTATTGTTAGGCAGACATAACTAATAATCAGTAGTCAGTTGTCAGTGAGTGAATGGAAACTACTGACTACTAACTACTAACTACTAACTAATTACTTAAAAATCTAAAATCGGCCAATCTGGTTCACGATAATAGCGTGTCATGTTGTCAAACTTTCGCAATTCAACGCGATTGATCAAAAATTCTGGCAAATTCAACAGCCAATTTTCATTCAATTGAGAAAGCATGGTGCTGAAATTTACGCGGTCTAAGTCAGATGAAACCTCCCCAAAATAGGCTAATGTAACGTGGGCTGTAAAATGATAATGCTGCTCAATACCCAAGGCCATTAACTTGGGATTTTGATAAATTGTTCGGCGAAATTTAATAATTTCCTCGTAGCAGCGTTCATCTTGAGGTACTAAACAAACGGCTATAGCTCTTGGCATCAGTATCAGCCCCAGCATTTGCCATTTAATCGGATGACTCTTGTTTGTCATCAATTGTTGATATTGCTGAAAGGTTTCGGCTAAACAAGAGTGTAATTCCTCGTCAAATTTAGGATTTTTTTCGCAGGCGTCAAGATAAGCACTGTCCCAAATTAAATCCGCTAAAGTCACGTGGAAGCTAGCAGGAGCTAGAGGTACAATCAAATCACGGCCTACAGGCAACTGCAAAAGTTCCTGTTGGTAAGTTTGTAATTTGGTATAGAAAGCAGAGTTTTGTGATTCTTCTTCTGCCGGCGGTGTAATTAGCGTATAGCCAGGAAAAGACGCTGCTTGTCTCAACCCAGAATGTGGCTGAAATTTAGAAGATTCCTGAATATGCTGGGCTTGGGATCTGTAGGCTTCTGGCAGCGTCAGTCGTGCCAACCGATTTAAGTAAGTTTGATAGTTGTCGTCCAATCTTTATAGCCTCACGCTCTCACTTGATAGATTTTAGGGAAAATTACCCCGATTAACAGAATGATTTTAAAAGTATTTAGTTTTTTGGATTGGGGAATGGGGTATTGGGCATGGGAAAGAGGCAGAGAGGCGGATGAGGGAGATGAGGGAGAAATAAATAACCAATAACCAAACCAATACCCAATGCCCAATGCCCTATGCCCCATGTCCATCTATTATGAGATTTATCTATGCCAATCTATGTTTACTGGGGTGAGGATGATTTTGCGATGGAAAAGGCGATCGCTATGCTGCGCGATCGCGTCCTCGATCCCAACTGGATAAGTTTTAATTACACTTCATTCTCCCCAGATCAAGCTGATGCTGCTATCCAGGGGTTAAATCAAGTCATGACACCCACTTTTGGGTCTGGTGGGCGCTTGGTATGGCTGATAAATACAACTCTATGCCAGCACTGTCCAGAGAACGTGTTGGCAGAATTGGGGCGATCGCTACCTGTCATCCCCGACAACTCATTTTTATTGCTCACCAGCCGCAATAAGCCAGATGAACGACTCAAATCCACAAAATTGTTAAAACAGTTTGCTACCGAATTCCGAGAATTTCCCCTCATTCCCCCTTGGAAAACAGAATTGTTGGTGCAATCTGTTAATCAAGCAGCCCAGACTGTGGGTGTGAAACTGACTGCCAATACTGCCCAGTTGTTGGCAGAATCCGTTGGAAATGATACACGACTTCTCTACAATGAGTTAGAGAAATTGCGGCTATATGCCCAAGGTAGTAATAAGCCTTTAGACGTAGATACAGTTACAAAGTTAGTAAGAAATACTACTCAAAATAGCTTACAATTAGCAGCAGCAATTAGAACAGGAGATACAGCTAAAGCTTTGACAACCTTGGCAGATTTGAGCAATGCTTCCGAACCAGGATTACGGATAGTTGCCACACTAATTGGACAATTTCGCACCTGGCTCTGGGTGAAGATTATGATAGAAAGTGGTGAGCGCAATCAACAAGCGATCGCTAAGGCTGCTGATATCGGTAATCCCAAACGGATCTACTTCTTACAGCAAGAAATCAGACTACTTTCTGTGCAACAGTTAATCTATTGCTTACCCCTGCTATTGGAGTTAGAAGTGAGCCTCAAGCAAGGAGCATCAGAAATGTCAACACTCCAGACTAAAATAATCGAACTTTGCCAAGTATGCCGAGAAAATTGACAATCAAATGTAAAAACTTGATGTATTGAGCAGTTGCTGGAACTTCCAACTCCGAAAATAATTCAAAGTCCTTATAATATCCCTGATGTAGTTCTGTGTCACATACTATATGAAGAAAATTTCCGATTTATTTTCCCGATCTAGCCGAAAGCGAATCCTTTATCATTCATTATTTTTTGGCGCGATCGCTACTGCAAGTGTGATTTCTCAAGCTTTTTCACCGAGTTCAAAAGCTTATGGTCAAACTCCAGCACCAATAGTTGACAACACTGAAATCAATAGCTACGCTCAAGCCGTGCTAGCAATGGAGCCAGCACGTCAAAATGCCTTTGAAGAAATTAAAAAACTGATTGGCAATGGAGAAATTCCTAAGATTGTTTGTAATGACTCTAACAGCATAAATGGTCTTCCTAGAAAGGCTCAAGATATCGCAGTAAATTACTGTACTCGCTCTCAAAAAATTGTCGAAGATAACGGTTTAAGCATTGATCAGTTCAACAAAATTACTATTGAGCTACAAAATAACAATCTTTTAAAACGGCAGGTTTACAATACCTTATTACGTCTGCAACAAACTCCTGAATCTCCGTAAGAAAGGCTTCACTAAATCAAAGCTCGTAGTAAGTGGCTCTAGTCATTGAGAACCTTGTATAAAGTGATAAATCGCTCACTACGAACAAAAGATTTATCTTGCATTTAATTACATCTACCTATTATATTCGTCTAAACGCCAGGTATAAATTGTGTTTTACTTCTGAATTCACCAATTCTGACTCCTGAATTCTGACTCCTGAATTCTGACTCCTGAATTCTGACTCCTGTTTTATTGCTACTATTCAACTGCAAGATATGCTTGTCGCTTGGTGTGAATATTTTTCATGTGCTTTTTCACTGTATTTATGGTGATGTAAAGCTTAGTGGCAATTTCTTTGTAGCTGTAGTTGTTTCTATAGAGAAACCAAATTTCAGCTTCTCGCGGCGTCAAGTCAAATTTTTTAACTTCAGTGATTGCTAAACTTTTCAAAGACTCATACTGATTTTCGATAGTCACTAACAAACAAGGCACTTCAAACCCATCTAAATCTAGTAGTCTCACCCTAACACGAAAAACATTTGACTTATCCAACACAATCTCATCTGATAGAATGATTAGCTTATCAGAAAATAAATACCGACTGCTAAGTAAGGATTTACAAAGCTCCCAGATAACTTGTGGTACAAAGTTGTCGTTGCAATTATCTTGATTGAATTGACAACAAAGACGATGAGCAGATGCATTAGTATGAACTACTTCGCCAGCTTGGCTTAAAATTAATATACCGTCTTCTAAGCCTTCAATTACTTCTTGTAAAAAATCAGCCCGCTTCGAGTCATGTAAATCAATAATATCTAGCTGTTGTGGTTCCGCTACTTTTTTTACTAATGTGTTTGTTAGGGCGATCATAGGATTTATCTTAATGTATAAAAAGTACTTGTTTGATTAAATTCGTGAGGCTTGAAATATAGACTACTTATATCCATTTTTTACATACATATTTTTCTAAATAAATATATTTAGAAAATGTAGTAAAGAAGTTAAAAAGCATACAAGAAGTGTATTAGAGACGTAAGAGCTTTACACAAAGAGGAAATACCACAGACTAATACAGCTAACTAAGTAAACAAAAGTTTTATTTTTAACATTAATTTCTTAAGATATCCAAGTTATAGTTTTATGTAGCCTGTTTGAATTAACTAAGGTTACATGATTTAAATACAACTCTTAAATTGCCTATTTCGGAAGCCGCTTTCAATATATTTTGGATAACTCCCAATACGGTTGAGATATAGCGGTATGCAGTTGAGTGAGATACAGAAACAAACCAGCTAGCCGAACTGTATTGAAGCCGCTTATACCAAGTACTCATCGCCTCAATACACAATCATTATTCATGCTGAAATAAAAATATACGAGGGAATGGGGAAGAAGTAAAGGAGCAGGGGGCAGGGGGAGCAGGGAGCAGGGGGAGATGAGGGAGACAAGGAGAATAACCAATGCCCTATTCCCAATGCCCAATTCCCCATTCGTTCTAAGTCCGTCCAACAAGGCTGGCGACTACTGTAGCTAACTCCGCTGCCTCAATGGGTTTAGGTAAATGTAGCTGATAACCTTCTTGTATGGCTCGCATCCGATCTTCTGCTCTAGCATAAGCTGTCAACGCTGCGGCGGGAATATTTCCCCCTAATTCTGGGGGTTGCGATCGCAGTTTGCGGATCAAAGAGTAACCATCCTCTTGGGGCATACCGATGTCGCTGACTATAACATCTGGTTTCCACTGTGTAATTACCTGTAATGCTTCTGGAACTGATCCTACTGCTTTAACTTCGGCTTGGCACTGTTCGAGGACTGTGGTGATAAATTCACGGGTATCAGCTTGGTCATCTACAACCACCACACGCACGCCAAGGAGGGAGGGGGGAGAGGTGGGGGGGCAGAGGGGCAGGGG
>NZ_JAWJTF010000132.1:0-22350 GCF_048836525.1 Nostoc sp. CALU 546 | reverse complement strand
TGGGCCTCTTGCCCGCCTTTGGCTACGGTCAGGTAAGATCCCCACCCTACAAGATTAGATATGTACACCGCCATTCGCTAGATGTATTTCTATCACTAAGGGGCAGACCGTAGTTATGAAGAATTTACTCAGATTTCTTCTCAGCATTCAGCTGAAACACTCTAAGTTTGTTCAGCAAGTTAATGGTTTTACCCTGATAGAACTTTTGGTAGCCTTATTGCTGGCATTCCTTGTGATTACACCACTGCTAGGATTCATGGTTAATATTCTCAGTACAGATCAGAAGGAACAAGCAAAGGCAAATTCTGAACAAGAAATCCAGACGGCAGTTAATTACATTGCCAATGATTTACAACAAGCTGTCTACATATATGATGGAGCTGCACTGACTACCAATTCAAACGCTGTCCCAGCAAGCTCAGGAATTCAAGACCAAATCCCGCCTGTGAAAAACGCTGGTATTTGTGATTCTTCTAATAATACTGTTACTTGTAAACCTATTTTAGTGTTTTGGAAACGCAAATTTATCCAACGCGCCACAACAAGCACAGATGATACTTTTGTTTACTCACTAGTTGCCTACTATTTAATAAAAGACAATAGTACTACTTGGTCAAAAGCGGCTCGTATTGCCAGATTTGAAATTAGTGATGGAGTTCTGGCTTCTGGCGGTGTCAGTTGTGGTACTGACTATCCCAATGATAAATATCTTGACGCCAACAACTGCCCCAATCCAGGTTTTCAGCGTTTTAACCTGAATCTGCCAGGTGCCGCAGGTATAAAACAGCAAATGAATTCATGGAAAAAAGTCTCGTCAGCTTACACTCAACAACCTTTAGTACTAATTGATTTTATCGATCAAACCTCTATTACAACAAATCCTACTTGTCCTACTGGAACACTTAGCAAGGGTAATTTTATGGGCTTTTATGCTTGTGTTGATACTGCCAATACAACAGCACAAGTGTTTTTACGAGGCAATGCACTAGCTAGGTTGCAAAATAGCAATTTTGATTACTCTTCAAATAACCAAACTTACTTTCCGACAGCAAGTGTCCGCGTGCAGGGACGTGGATATTTATATACTAAATAAACTTCACAATCAACAGCACAACTAATAGTGGGGCATTATGGGCAACCTAACTTTAAAGTTATTCCACACTAGGATGTGTGATAAAAACACCAAAGAGCGATTTCATTCTCAAGACGATGCTGGTTTTACTTTAATAGAAGTGATTGTAGTGGTGCTAATAATCGGAGTTTTAGCAGCGATCGCAGCTCCTAGTTGGCTTGCCTTTGTAAATCGACAACAAGTAAATAAGGCTAATGATGCTGTTTTTGCTGCACTACAAGAAGCACAGCGCGAAGCTAAAAACAAAAAACTTAGCTACAGTGTTAGTTTTCAAAAAAATAGCACAACTCAAAATGTAGAGGTTGCTATTTATCGCACTAAAAAGAGTGATGGTAGCAATTTGCCTTTTACTGAAATCAGCACATGGAAACTTTTAGGGGCAGATGTGGGAGCCAATTCTGATAAATTACTGCTGGGCGCAAATCTTAGTGCTGAAAACACTGCGAATTCTACTACTAATTCTCCCGTATCATACCCTCCCACAAGTACACCCACAAAAATTACCTTTGACTATATGGGAGCTTTGACTATGCCAAATAACTTTGGAACAGCTACAGCCCCTTCGACAGAGCCACCTGGGTTAAAAATAGTAGTAGCTGTACCAAGCTCTGCAAATTCTACATTGGCTAGTAGCGTCAAGCGATGCGTCATTGTGAAAACTCTCTTAGGATCAATGCTCACAGCAAAAGACGAAAAATGCGATTAAGTAACTTAGTGTAGCAACTTTTATTAAAAAATACGTAATAAGACTGTACATAAAACTGCACGTTGATAGCAAAATTGAAACATCACGTGCATTTTTAATGTTTGATACATCTATTTAAAAGCCACTGATAAATTAGCCATTGGCTGAACATATAAAAAGCGCCCTAATTAAAATATCAAAATGTAACTTTTTTCAAATGACTGAAAACCTTGATATTACTGTAGCTATCCCAACTTATAACGGTGAAAGTCGTTTGCCTGAACTACTAGAACGACTACAAAACCAACTTCACACCGAAAATTTATCTTGGGAAATTATAGTTGTAGACAATAATAGTACTGATAACACAGCTAAAGTTGTTCAAAACTATCAAAATAGTTGGCAGTGTACTTACCCTTTAAAGTATTGCTTTGAAGCAAAGCAAGGCGCTGCTTATGCCCGAAAAAAGGCAGTTGCAGAAGCTAAAGGTAAATTTATAGGTTTTCTAGATGATGACAACTACCCAGTATCAAATTGGGTATTTGCCGCTTATACTTTTGGTGAAAAATACCCCAAAGCGGGAGCTTATGGTAGCCAAATTCATCCGGATTGGGAAGTAGAACCACCGGAAAATTTTAAGCGAATTGCTCCATTTTTAGCAATTACAGAGCGGGGCAATCTACCGCTATTATATGAAGCATCTAAAAAATTACTGCCACCCTCTGCCGGACTTGTTGTTCGTAAACAAGCGTGGTTAGAAAGTGTGCCAGATAAGTCTATTTTAACTGGAAGAGTTAAAGGCAATATGCTTACCAGTGAAGACTTAGAAATGTTGTCTTACATCCAAAAATCAGGATGGGAGATTTGGTATAATCCAGAAATGGAAATTTCTCATAAAATTCCAGAATCTCGTTTACAAAAAGATTATTTAATTCCATTTTTTCGAGGTATTGGACTTAGCCGTTATGTAACTAGAATGGTCAATATCAAACAGATATATAGACCAGTAGCTCTTTTGTCTTATATGATAAACGACCTTCGTAAAATTACTTTTCATTTATTAAAATATCGAACTAAGTTAAAACAGGATTTGGTAGTTGCTTGTGAAATGGAACTTTTTGTAAGTAGTTTAATTAGTCCTTTTTATCTTTGGAAAAATGGATATTTCAAGAAATAAATTATCAAAAAATTACGTATTATGACTGAATTAACAGTTGAAAATTTAGATGTTAGCATAGCCATCCCCGCATATAATGGAGCAACTCGATTACCTAAAATTTTGGATAAACTCTTAACCCAGACAGGAGTAGAAAATATTAACTGGGAAATTATTATTGTTGATAACAATAGTTCTGATAACACATCTGAAATAATCCAGAGCTACCAAAAAATATATGGTGGAAAATGTCATTTAAGATATTTTTTAGAACCAGAACAGGGAGCAGCTTTTGCACGACTGAGGGCTGTACGTGAAGCTAAAGGGCAGCTAATCGCATTTTTAGATGATGATAACTTACCTGCACCTGATTGGTTAGCAGAAGCATATAAATTTGGATTAGAGCATCCTCAAGCAGGTGCTTGGAGTGGACAAATTCATGGTGAATTTGAAGTAAAACCCCCAGAAAATTTTGAAAAAATTCAAGCTTTTTTAGCTATCAGGGAACATGGTTCAAATCCACATTTGTTTGATGCGGATAATTTAAGACTTCCTCCTGGTGCGGCGCTTGTTGTTCGGAAAGAAGTATGGCGCGAAAATGTACCACAACGACCTAATTTAAGTGGGAAACTGCCTGGTATTTTAGTGCAGGGTGATGACTATGAACCATTGCTTTACATACATTATGCAGGCTGGCAAATTTGGTATAACCCTACGATGCATACTTATCATCAAATACCACATTGGCGACTTGAGAAAGATTACCTCCTAACTCTGGCACGCGGCTGTGGCTTGTGTATTTTCCAGTTACGCTTGATAAATACTAAAAATTGGCAAAAACCAATAGTGTTTATAAAAACTATTTTAGGAAATTTACGTCGAGCATTACAGCACTTGATTCACTATAGAGGGCAATTTAAAAGTAATCTAATTGCTCTTTTTGAGATGGAGTTTTACTTAGCTAGCATGATGAGTCCTCTTTACTACTTAAAATGTCATTTTGGCAGAGTACTAAAAAATAAATTAGCCCTATAAAATTATGAAAACTAGCAAGAAATTGCCAAGAATATCTGTAATTATCCCTGCTTATAATAGTGAAAAGACTATTAAGCAGACAATTCAATCTGTTTTAAATCAAACTTTTACCAACCTAGAATTAATTGTCATTAATGATGGTTCACAAGACTCAACTTTAGAAGTTGTTACACAAATCCAAGACTCACGAATAAAAGTATTTTCTTATTCCAATGCTGGCGGAAACGTCAGCCGTAACCGAGGACTACAACTTGCAGTTGGAGAATTTGTTAGTTTCTTAGATGCAGATGATCTTTGGACACCTGATAAACTTCACTCTCAGTTCAAGGCTCTGCAAGAAAACGTTACTGCAAAAGTTGCTTACAGTTGGACTGATTATATTGACACAAATGGTAAATGTCTACTTTCAGGCAAGCGGATTAATGTAAATGGAAATGCTTATGATCAGTTGTTATTAAATAACTTTCTAGAAAATGGTTCAAATCCCTTAATTTCTAGAAAAGCTTTAATTACATTAGGTGGCTTTGACGAATCTCTCAATGCCGCCCAGGATTGGGATATGTGGCTGCGATTAGCCTCTAAGTTTGATTTTATATGTGTACCATCTATACAAATCTTATATCGCATAAGTGCCAATTCAGTTTCCTCCAACCTTGTCAGACAGGAAAAAACCTGTTTACAAGTGCTTGAGAAAGCGTATAAGGAAAGACCTTCTCTACCAGACGCAACGCGAACGACACTTAAACAGAGTTGGAATATAAGCCTAGCAAATTTATATAAATACCTGACCTGCAAAGCCCTACAAGAACCGTTTAATCGCCAAAAAGGTCTAGCAGCAGCTAAATTTCTGTGGAAGTATTTTCTTAACGACCCCTCAAGAATTCAGAATATAAATTTCACCCTAAAATTGTTACTGAAAATTGCCATAATTTTTACTTCGCCCAACTTGCTCTACAGTATTCTTAATCGGCGCGAAGTCAGAAACCAAGAAGCTGAAACATTGCTCAACATCTGGGTAGCTGAAAATCGACCAGAAAGCAAAAATGGATACCCAGGTGCATTTACGATCTCTAGTTAATGCAAAAAATCTCTGCAATAAGCACTCTAACAGTGGTTTTACCTTACCAGAGATGTTAGTAGTTGTTCTATTAATTGGTATATTAGCTACGATCGCAATACCCAACTGGCTAGCTTTTGTGGAGACTCGCCGTCTCAACACTGCTCAAAACGAAGTCTATTATGCTATGCGCCAAGCTCAAAGGCAAGCCACCAAGGATAAATTGACTTGGCAAGCCAGCTTTCGCGAACAAAACGGCATCGTTCAATGGGCGGTTCATCCTGCTACAGTAAACCCATCTAATGCTAACTGGAATAACTTAGATGCCAATGTTCGCTTAGATGCGGAAACAACCTTACAAATTTCAAACGGCTTTAGGCAAATTAAATTTGATTATAGAGGTAATATTGTTTCGCTACCGCGAAGTATAACTATCTCCAGTAAATATGGTGGTAAAGCTAAACGTTGCGTCTACATCTCTACAATTTTAGGAGCAATGCGAATGGCAAAAGAGCAAGCTAGAGCCAACGAAAACGACAAGTATTGCTATTAAGATATTATTAGTTCATTCAAACAAGGTATTGTGTGCTGAACTTACCAGCAAACGCAAAACAACACCTGATTATTTTTACTCGCTATCCAGAACCAGGTAAGACAAAAACCCGACTGATACCTGCTTTGGGAACTGTTGGTGCTGCCAATCTTCAACGCAAGATGACAGAACATACAATATTTCAGGTTCAAGAATTGCAAAAAGCCATTGACATATCTGTGGAAGTGCGTTTTGTCGGTGGCGATTCGCAACTTATGCAAGACTGGCTGGGGTTAGATTTAGTTTACCAGTCTCAAGGTGAAGGGGATCTAGGTTTGCGGATGGCGCGATCGCTTTTTGATGCCTTTCAATCTGGTGCAGAACAAGTAATTATCATTGGTACAGATTGTCCTGGAGTGAATCCCCAGATTCTAGCAACAGCCTTTGAGAAGTTACACGCCTTTGATCTTGTACTTGGCCCTGCGATCGATGGTGGATATTACCTAATTGGTTTGTGTCAACCTATCCCAGAATTATTCGTTAACATCGAGTGGGGAACTGCTCAAGTTTTCCAGAAAACTGTGGACATTGCCCAGAAACTTAATTTATCACATGTAAACTTGTTGCCTTTAGCTGATGTTGACCGACCGGAGGATCTACCGATTTGGGAACAAGCTCTTGTAAGGGATATGGAAAAATGAGGGAGAAGTCTCCAAACTGGAGAGAGTTACTTTTTCCTGCACCTTCTTGACAAAAGTGCAATTATCTCAGCCTATTACAGATAAATTGTAGGAAGTATTTTAGTAAACATTTTTGCCAATGTAGCAAATAACTTTTCAACGGATTTACTTATGGCTAAAAAATCTCAACCCAATCTCGAACAATACCAAGATGTCAGATTATCTGCTACTACAAGAATTTGGGTCATTACAGTAGCTATTCTCGGAGTTTGCGTCCCCCTGTCAGCAGTTACTAGAAGTGGCGCTATTCTTCCTTTAGTTGCTATTGGTGGCGCAGCTGTTGGTACAGTTGCAGTTTGGCGTTCTGATGAGGAAAAATCAAAAACTAACTATTTGCAACAACAGCAAATAGAACTGTTAGAGCGGAGATTAGCGAATTTAGAAACAATTGTTAGCAGTGATGACTTGAACCTGCAAATGAAAATTAAACAGATCGAAGCAAGGGATACTTTCGGTGACTCCTCTAATGTAAGTACTACACCCAGACAACCAAAACGTAAAGGTTAAAATAATTTGTAATCACACTCATTCCTTACTAACGCTGCGCTACGGTAATTCGTAATTCCTGTACCGCAAGGGTTTCATCGATTTGGAATGGGTGTTTTACTTCTGCCAAGCTGTACTCGGTTATTTTTGTGTGGGTATTTGTTGACTTAACGTTACCGTACCCCTTGAAATCCCTCTCACATCAAACTTTCCTTTGCAGCTAGAAGTGTTTCCCTAGAAACAGTATCTCTTTCTCCATCTCCGTTAGAATTAACAGACATCATCTAATTTTATATATCTCAGTTACATCAGTTCATGAAATGTCTAAGTGCTATCCATCGATCTCTTTCCCGGAAACATCTGCCAATGGCTGTGTTTTATTAGACTGCTAACATTACTGAATTTTTAATTAACTAAGGTTATAAACTTGAGTAATTGCATTGGTATAGCTTACCGTAGGTATGCAATAGTTTGCCGCAGGAATGCAGATGGATTGGATTAGCTTGCTCAAAGCTCAACAAACTGACTTCCTTCAACGTGTGAAAAAACCTAAAACTTATGACTTATCTTTGCTAGAAAGTCAAGTCAAAGGTTGTCACACTGAGATTATGGCCTTTTGGGGTGAGCCTTTGGCTAGACTCCAAGAACTTTCTCGCCAACAAGCAGAAGTTCTCGCCAAAAATCCGCCGCCGACGCCGCCTGAATATCCTGAGCCTCCCGACTGGACAATACCTTTTCCCAAATACTTCCAAGGACAAGCGGAAGATTATCTTTTACGGGAGCATATTGTTGACCGGGTAATAACTGAACGCTTGGGCAAATTGGTAAAAAAGGTATCACAAGATACTTTGCAAAACATGATTTTAGATGATGAGGGAAATTTGTGTGGCGAAAGCAAATTCTCTTATGTACTAAAAGATAATCCTCAGCTAAGTGTTCAAGTTTACGTTGCTGATGGAGAAAGTTTTAATGGTATTAAGAAAGACAAAATTAGATGGTCGGTTACTCAAGAGGATTTAAAAAATCACCAAGTATTAATTTTTCTGTGTTTGTTTTATCCATCTACAGGTAAGTTAGGAGACGAAAAACAGAGCATAATTACAGGCTTTTTACCTGCAAATCTAATTGAACTTACTGAACCAAAACTCTACATTAATCCGAGTAATTTGTTGTATGCAGGGGGATTGAGTTGGTATTTAGAATCACTTATTGGTAAAAAAGACACCTCGCCAGTAATTAATGAGAGAGCGATCGCAGCTACAATACAGACTCTACCATCAGAACATTGCCTTAAGGGTATAGTCGGTGACTGGGAATGCTGGCAAACTTTGCAAGGACACAATAGAGGCATTAATTGCCTAGCTTTCAGTTCCGGGTGTAACAATGGCAAGGCTTTACCCATATTGGCAAGTGGTAGCCGTGGAGAGACGAAACTCTGGGATTTAAGCAAGGGTGAATTAATAGAGACATTATCCGAGTATCCTTGGGTAATATCCGGGCTGGTGGATGAAGTGAATTCTCTAGCTTTTAGTTCAGATGGACAGACTTTAGTGAGTTGTGGTGCAGATTCCACAATTAAGCTTTGGCACGTAGGTGCTTTAGACTTAATAGATATTTTACACAAGCATAATGGGGTAGTGCGGTGTGCTGCCTTCACCCCAGACGGCAGAATGTTAGCTACAGGTGGAGATGATAGAAAAATTCTATTTTGGGATTTGATGCATCGTCAGGTTGCGATCGCACTTTCTTTAGATGATACAGCTGCTCATTCCCTGGTTTTGAGTCGAGATGGGGAAACTCTGGTTACAGGTAGCTATCGCAAAATCAAAGTTTGGCGCACATCACTTTTGACGGGGGTCAAAAGTTTAAAGGACATACAACCACTGCACACCCTCATGGGTCATTCTCACATCGTCCGCTCCTTAGCAATCAGTGCAGATGGTAAACTGCTGGTGAGTGGTAGCTGGGATCAAACGATTAAAATTTGGCAATTGGAGACTGGGGAATTACTTCATACTCTCAAAGGACATAGAGATAGAGTATATGCGATCGCTTTAAGTCCCGATGGACAAATTATCGCTAGCGGTAGTGCTGATAAAACCATCAAATTATGGCATCTACAAACTGGGGAATTGCTTGGTACATTTACAGGTCATGGAAACATAGTTACAGCATTAGCTTTCACAGCTTCCGGTGAGATGTTGGTTAGCGGGAGTTTGGATAAGACAATTAAAATTTGGCAACGCAGTTAAACTAATTCGTAATTCGTAATGACGCTCTTACGTCGCTAATACCAATTCTTTATGAAGCTGCATAGAATTCGATCCCCCCTAGCCCCCCTTTGCAAGGCTACGGTGTACACACATCCTTACCCAGAGCAAGTTTCCAGCCCAGAAAGAAGGATTCAAACTGACGTAGCCCACAAACCAAAGTAGAAATTCCAGGAGGTTTTTGAGAGCGATAGCCAGACCAACCACCAAGTCGAGCAATAATCCAAGTCGCCCAAGATAAGGAATAAGGTGGATAAGGATTTTGCTGTAAGGATGTGCGTCCAGAAACAGTAGGAGCAATGGCTTGCAAACATTGCTGTTCTTGATCAGAAAAAGCTAAGGTTGCAGGTATTTCAGGTTGATCTCTGCCCACGAGTATTTGTAAAATACGCACAGCCACAGATAAAGCTAAGATAGTTAACCGTTGAATCGATTGAATCGACTCTAATTGAGTTGATTCAATATCTAAACCAACAGTTTTGAGGGTAGCAAAAAGTTGTTCAATTTTCCAACGCCATTTGTACCATTCAATTACTTGTAATGCTTGTTCTAAACAAACGACGCAATGGGTAGTGAGTAATCGCCAATGAATTGGTTTTTGACCTTTTGGAGGATTAACTTCTATAGCTTCAACTGCATAAAGTTGCACACTATCAGGATAATCTTGTGCAGATAATTTGCTGGGACGCTGAATTTCTACTCGCGCACAACGTACTATTAGCAAAGCTTCTCTTGCAATTCTATCAATTCTTGAATCCGCTTGAACTAGAACAGTATAAGTTCCCTCACATGGCTGCTGATTTAAATATGTATATAATGATTCTGAAGTATTCTTTAATCGCCGCTCTTGGCGGACTCTCACCAATAAATGATTCTGCTGGTCTGGGATGCTCACAAAGTCCTCAAATATATCGCTTTCTCTGTCTCCAATATGAGTTATCATTTTCACATGAGACAGAGTAAAACTATATTTTGTTTTCTCTGCCGACTTAATCCATTTATAGGATTCTTTTTCTTCTATCGCTAATTTTTGGTATTCTCTTTCTTTCTTATCAAAGTGATCTGGTTCTCTAGTCCACAATTGTACTGCGCTTAATCCTAAAGGTAATCCATTTTCTGCATTTACTGCTAATGTTGGGTGAATATAAAATCCCACATCCTTGTTATTTCCTACTACTCCTATTCCCTCTGGCTTCAATCTTCCTGAATGTGACTGTAGGTTAATTTCACTCGTATCGCTAATTGCTAGTACATGTTTTCCGTCTACATTGACAGCGCAACTACTTCCTAACCCATTGGACAACTCTTCTATTGTCACATTATCATTCTGTAAAAATCGGTAATATCCCACTTGTTCTGCCCTATTTTTACTTATTCTCCGAATATTTACTGTTTTATTTGTTTCCATTGCTGAGTACAATTTGGCCCCCTTTTTACTAGTCTTGGGTCACCAAATGTTTTTCCCTTAAACTCTTGTGCATGAATTAAAATTGGGTTTTCCATTTGTTTTGTCTCCTCACTTCCCTTGTTTTCCTAATAGACATCTATTTGTGTCTACACTTTAGCGGTAGGATTTCGTCGTATCGCTTCGTTATCGCTTTGCTCGTAATCACATTTTACTGGTCTCGAACGCCTGAAACCCTTGCAGCTACCACTTGTGTGTACACCGTAGCCTTGGCAAGGGGGGAATTCAAAGCCCCCCTTTTTAAGGGGGATTTAGGGGGATCAAGATATGTGCAACTTCACATTAAATTGGTATGACGTAATTCGTAATTGTGGAAAACTGAGGATTTAAGTTAAAGGGTTTGTTGGGTTTTGTTTACGCTCAACCCAACCTACGAATATTCTTAACCGATCTGTTTTTTGACGAAAATTACATATCACAAAGACGCGATAAATCGCCGTCTCTACAAAGAACTGATTATTGTAAAGACGGCAATTTATCGCGTCTCTTGCCTTAATCAAACTGTATTGGGCGATCGCACATTCGCCCATAATAAAACTATCCCCTCTATGCTATTTGCTTATGGCGATCGCAATTCAACCCCAACTAACTTTAGACGAGTTCCTCAAACTGCCGGAAACTGAACCAGCATCAGACTTTATTAACGGAGAAATTATTCAAAAACCTATGCCTCAAGGTGAACATAGCTTGCTCCAAGCTACTCTTTGCGAAACAATTAACGGCATAGCTAGAAGTCAAAAAATTGCTTTGGCTTTCCCAGAACTGCGCTGTAGCTTTGGCGGCGCTTCTATCGTTCCTGATGTCTCTGTGTTTCGCTGGGATAGAATTCCTAAAACTCCATCTGGCAGAATTGCTAACCGCTTTGAAATTCATCCAAACTGGGCAATTGAAATTCTTTCCCCAGACCAAAAGTTAAAAAAAGTGTTGAGTAAATTATTGCATTGTTCGCGCAATGGTACTGAACTCGGCTGGTTAATCAACCCTGAAGACGAAAGTGTGCTGGGGATTTTTCCTGGACAGCGAGTGGAATTATACGAAAATGCTGATAAATTACCCATCCTTGAGGGTATCGAATTAGAGCTAACTGTAGAACAGGTTTTTGGCTGGCTGAGTTTGACGTAAAAAAGTGTTCCGCAAGGTTGCCTAGAGAAAGTTAGAAAGGATTGTATCTGTAGGTTTATTGTAGAAACTGGACGGTACAACGCAAATTCGTGTGTACCATAAAAATTTGTATGCCGTAATTTTATGGAAAATCAACTAGGATTGGTTCTGAAACTGCTTTTACTCTCGGCTTTGTTATCAGTATTGATTAAGTATGCAGGGCCAACTCTATCAATTCCGGCGACAGCAACCAACGCGCTAATTATAGTATTGTTGCCGATTGTGATAATAGCGATCGCACTACTGTGGCGATTCCAAGCCCAGAAACAAAATTAACTCAAATCATCTACACACAAGTTACTAAAATCAGCTAACCTAGCTGAATTACAAGAAAATTGCATCTCGCCAACCGTTGGGAGTCAGCCTGTGAACCTCGGTCAATGGATCGGCTTAATCGCCATAGTTCTTTCTTTATACATCCTGTGGCAAATTCGGGAAGTGCTTTTGCTAATGTTTGCCGCAGTTGTCTTAGCCACCACCTTAAATCGGCTAGCGAAACGCTTCCAAAGCTTTGGGATGAAACGTGGATTCGCCGTCCTCCTAGCAGTAGCTATCTTTTTGGCCGGCGTCGTGGGTTTTTTCTGGTTAATTGTGCCGCCATTTGCACAGCAATTTCAAGAACTAACTAATCAGGTTCCTAAAGGGTTTGAGCGCTTTAATGGTTGGCTTGACGCCCTGAGAACTCGTATTCCTGATGAGTTAGTTCCTTACATTCCAGATATCAATAGCCTCATCCAACAAGCACAGCCTTTCGTGAATCGGGTACTGGGAAACTCCTTCGCCTTTGTATCTGGCTCTTTGGAAGTAGTCCTCAAGATTTTGCTAGTGTTGGTTTTAACAGGAATGATCTTAGTCGATCCACTAGCTTACCGCAAAGTCTTTATACGGCTTTTCCCCTCATTTTATCGGCGGCGGGTAGAAGGGATTTTAAATAAATGCGAAGTCTCTTTGGGTGGATGGATTACAGGCGCTTTCATCGCCATGTTTGTAGTGGCGCTGATGAGTCTAGTTGGCTTATCAGTTTTGGGTATCAAGGCAGCACTAGCTTTAGCAATTTTGGCAGGATTTTTGAATTTAATTCCCAACCTTGGTCCAACGATGAGTGTAGTGCCAGCAATGGCGATCGCACTATTAGATGACCCCTGGAAAGTTCTTGCTGTATTGATTCTGTACGTTGTTATTCAACAGGTTGAGAGCAGTTTTATCACCCCAATTGTGATGGCACAGCAAGTTTCTTTACTGCCAGCTGTAACCTTAATAGCCCAACTATTTTTCGTGACTTTCTTTGGATTTTTAGGATTATTTCTGGCGCTACCCCTAACTGTTGTCGCTAAGATTTGGTTGCAAGAAGTGTTGATTAAAGATGTTTTAGATGAATGGGGGAATAATCATAGAAAGGAAACTGAGTTTGTCATAGTTTCTGAATCTCCTGGAGCAGATGATAATTGGACATCAGAAAATCCAGATATTAATGAGAAGCCCTCGATTGATGATGATATCTTGAAACAAGAAGATTAGTGACTCAATTTTGGATTAAAGAATCGGTAAAATATGCACTTTTACAAAACTGGTAAATTCAAAATCCAAAATAATCTCTTATTGAATCGCCTAGCATTTTTGGAAAACTTACCTGCTAGGTGGACACTACTAAAAACTAAGCAGACAATAGGGGGAACAATAATCAATTCATATATTGGAGAGTAAACTTTGAAACTCAATCAAGTGATTGCGATTTTACAAACCGTTAAAGCTAACACCACAAAAGCAAAAACAGGCGTATATCATCTGATTCAAAAAACTGCAATGTTTCAAGGGATTTCGCGGACATTTCAGCCGGTAGCTGAAGATGGCTTTGTATATCCTCCAGAAAATCAGACACTGCAAATGAAAGCAGAAGATTTGCTGAGTCAATTTGAGCAAGCTTGTGCAGAATTATTTAACTTATGTGCCACTCAAGATTGGGCTAATGCCCAGGCTAAAGCAGATATAGTAGTTGACGGAACCACCATTTTGCGAGAAGTACCTGTTTCTTACCTACTGTTTCTAGAAAAGCAGTTAGCTGATGTTAAAACGTTCATCTCAACACTGCCCGTTCTAGATACTAGCGAATCTTGGGTTTACGATCAGCAGCAAGAATGTTTTGCTACTGAACCGAAACATACTACCAAAACCAAAAAAATAGTTAAACCTGTGGTGCTGTATGAAGCCACAAAAGAGCATCCCGCGCAGGTAAAAGAGTCTTCCGAAGACGTGCCAGAAGGAACTTGGCGAACAGTCAAGTTTTCTGGAGCAATTTCTCAAGCAAGACAGAATGAATTGTTGCGGCGAGTAGATAGGCTTATGCAAGAGGTGATTTTTGCTAGAGAACAGGCAAATAGTTTAGAAGTTACTCAACAGAATCAAGTTGCTCGCTCAATCTTTAGCTACTTGTTTTCACCCTCAACATTTAGGTAAAATAGTTTTGGAGCGCAAGTTTAGTTTCAGTGTCAATAGGAGAATATGTAGGTTCGAGTCCTACTCCCTCGATTTAATTAAACCGAGGGATAGCCAAAGGGTAAAGGCACTCCTCGACACAATCAATCTCATATTTAGTCTTAGGCTATTGCTCCAAGCTAAAGTTAAAAATTCACGTTCTGTATCGACCCCTGTGAATTAATGTCAGTGGGACATGAGTTCAAATCTCGTCCGGGTCTCCAAACATTTGACCTGGTAGTTTAGCGGTAAAACACCACGACTTAAAGATTAAATTTGCAGGAACCGGAAATTAACTAGGCAGAAATTGTGAAACAACAACTGAAAGTTGTAAACTTTTGGTACCAACCCCCAGGCATGGACATTGCTTGGGGGATTTTAATTGGAAAAGGTTAGTTAAACTGTTATCTAGCCATTTAAAATTATTCGTGAACAACAAAATTCCCGACTTTTTTAAGAGGTCGGGGATTTTGCAACACGGCTCAATCTAAAATGCAAAATTCAAAATTAATTTACTGATTCGTGACGGTAATCAGTTCATCAACTATCCTTCTGCTTCATTAGCTCTGTTCCTGGTTTGTTTGACTCATTAGATGAAGCTGATTCTGTCTTCTCTGATTGCGTCTCACTAGTCTGTTGCAATTGGTTGAGATGAATATTATTCACTTGAACAATAAAGTATTCTAATGCCTGACTTGCCTTTTGTTGCTGTTGGCTTTCATCGGAGATATCTAGCTTGCCCCAAAAAATAAATATATGATTTGAACTTTGCAATACTTAAATTGTTTTTTGGGAATTTGAACCCTATCCAGGGTGTTAAGCTGTCGCGCAGAGATTGGCGACGACTATTTCGAGATGAAATTATGCAAAAGTCACCATAATCTGCGCTCACAAGGAGCAATGAAAATTTATTTTCTCTATTCACCATTCACCAGGAAGCCCTAGCACTGATAAGATGCGAACAATTGCAGAAATTAACGAGAAAATCAGCCGCCAACGTGCGGTAGTGTTGACAACTGAAGAATTAAAAGCACGAGTTGTAGAAATCGGTGTTACTAAAGCTGCGAAAGAAGTTGATGTAATTACCACTGGCACTTTTGAGCCGATGGAATCCAGTGGTGCAATTATCAATCTGGGACACACTGACCCCCCAATAAAAATTCGCCGCTGTTGGTTAGATGGTGTACCAGCATACTCTGGTTTTGGGGCAGTAGATTTATATTTGGGTGCGAGTTCTGCTGTGGAGACGACGGACGGGGAAGAAGTCCGAGAACGCGGCGGCGGTCATGTAATCGAAGATTTGATTGCTGGTAAATCTATACACGTAAAAGCGCAAGGACAAGTAACAGATTGTTACCCCAGAGCAAATTTTGAAACTACTATTACCAGTGAAACGATTAATCAGTTTTATTTATTCAATCCGCGCAATCTTTATCAAAATTTTATTGTTGGTGTAAATGGTGGCGATCGCCCCCTCTTCACCTATCTCGGCCCTTTACAACCGCGTCTGGGGAATGCCGTTTACTCTAATCCCGGTGCTATTTCCCCCTTACTCAACGATCCCGATTTGCAACTCGTTGGTATCGGTACTCGAATTTTTTTAGGTGGCGGTATTGGATATGTCGCCTGGGAAGGCACTCAGCACTTCCCCTTACAAAAGCGTTTAGCTAATCGTACACCGATTGGGCCTTCCGCCACTTTAGCTTTAATTGGTGATGCCAAACAAATGGATGCTCATTGGGTGCGGGGGTGTTATTTCAAAAGTTATGGGCCCTCATTGATGTTAGGCGTTGGTGTCCCACTCCCTGTATTAAATGAACAAGTCGTTGAACACTGTGCCGTCCAAGATCAAGACTTAGTAGCCCCAATAGTAGATTTTTCCATTCCCCGGCGCGTTCGTCCCACCTTTGGCTTGGTGAGTTACGCCCAACTCAAATCCGGGCGGATCACCATTGAGGGCAAAGCAGTACGCTCTGCCCCCTTAGCGAGTTTGTTTTTTTCTAGGCAAGTCGCTCTAGAGTTGAAAAAGTGGATCGAAGCAGGTACGTTTACCCTCACAGAACCAGTTTCCCCAATTCCGATGGAGCGATCTTTTCTACCCCAAGACCGTCGGACGGATTTTTGATATTGGGGAGTAAGAATTTTAGATTTTAGATTTTGGATTTTAGATTGGAATTTAATCCAAAATCTAAAATCCTTTCGGGTTCAGCAGTCACTCATGGGGGAAACCCCCATCGCCCTTGGCGTCTCCCCTTGGGAGAAGACCGCGCTGCTTCACCAAAATCCAAAATTGAATTGCCCTATGCCCTACTCTTGAGTCGGTTTTGGTCGCTTGATGGGTTTAGGAGCGGGCGTTCTTGGGATAGGTTTTGAAACCACAGAGGTGTCGCCGCCTGCGCCTGTTTTTTTGATAGGACGAGGGGTTTCGCCACTGCGTCTGGGGGGGAATGGTTTTCTACCACCAGCACCACCACCACCGCCAGCGCGAGGCCCACCTTTGAATGGTGGTCTGCGTTTTTTGGGCAAGTCAGCGATCGCCTCAGCTTTTTCTACTACCAAAACGTCAGCTTCCCGCTTGGCTTGGAAGTCCCAGAATTTTCCTACTGCTTTGGTGGTCAGCACACCCCTCAATTTCAACTTAAAATATTTGGGTTTATCAGTTGATTTGCGTGGAGCCTGCCTAATTTTGACTACCAAGCTTTTAGCATCAAAAGACTGGTATACTACTTCACCACGAACAGAAAAACCACCATCTACAACTTCTGATGAGGGTTTCAGAGCAATTGTACTTAATTCAGAGTTTTCGGATAAGCCATCATCGGGTTTCTGTAACTCTTGCAACTCAAAATCTGACTCGTCCTCATCTGTTGAGTTTTTAGCCAGATTTTCTGGCTCCCAAACTCCGACGATTTGGATGTGCAAGGTATCATTTTCTTGTCTTGTCCGTGGATATACTACCCACAAGTGTTCTTTTTCTAAGTCTAGGTGATTCTTGACTAAGCTCATAATCCGGCCTAGGAGGACGGCATTGAGTTCTACACCATCTGTGGTCAGCAGCGTACCTTGAGTAAATTGTTCGCTGCTAGCATGATATCGACCCCGGACTAACCCGATCGCTCGGTACTGCATCGGTTCGCTGGGAGGCGGAATCGGTTGCTGTCGGTTGGCGAACCCATCATTGGAGTCAGTCTCGCTGGGTTTGACAGGCAAATTTTCAGGTTTTGAGGACTGGGCTTGGGCTGCTATATGAACATTAGCGGCTGCCTCTACGTTAGTTGGGCCCTGGTTAGAGGCAGAAGAATTGGAGGATTCAGGCAACGGCATCAGGTCGGAATTCATAAAAACTCCTTGCGGCGGAGACACATCCCATTGTGGGATTTTACAAAGGCAGCTGGAAAGAGCATTTGTGCGACTGATGAAAGTATATTGGCTTTTAACAAAGTCACACTAGGTTACTCTACACAATCCTAAAGGCGCTAAATTTAGTGTATAAACACTAAATGTGTAATTTAGCGCCTTTACACTAGTTTCGGAAGCATATCATAGCTACAATTCTGACGGCTCCTCCTAAAGTCATCACTTACTTTAGCAGTGTAGATAGTTAATTGTTATAAAATTCACAGGCATTTGGCGGTATTCCGCAAAGTTTTGGAAATTTTTAACTTTACGATTTGTGTAAATGATCATGTCATTAAAATTCAGGAGAAAGACAAAACTGTGTCTCAACCGCGCAATCGTTGGATAGTTCGAGTCATATTGGCAGTTGCAATTCTTGCTTTTGTGGGTGTTTCGGTGATTCCCATAATTGGAGCATTTAATAATACGCCACCCTCAAGCCAGAATACCGCTAGCACCAGAGACAGTTTGCCCTCTGCTGACCAAAAATCAAAACTGGAAGACGTAGTACGGGGTTATGAACAGGTTTTGCAAAGGGAACCAGAAAATCAGACTGCGCTTGAGGGACTATTAAAGGCGCGGCTGCAACTACTGAGTCAAAAAGATAAAAGTGAGGTTAAACCAGCTGATATCCAAGTTGTTATTGAACCCCTAGAGAAGCTAGCGAAGCTGAATCCCGAACAGTCAGAATATTCAGTGCTACTGGCTCAAGCCAAACAGCAAATTGGCGATCGCGAAGGAGCCGCTCAAGCTTATCGTTCGATTTTGTCCACGAAACCGGGCGATTTGAAGGCTTTGCAAGGAATGGTGGCTCTGTTGATCAGTCAGCAACGCCCCGAAGCAGCCATTGGTTTGTTGCAAGAAACCCTTTCTAACGCAGCCCAAGCAAATACAATTCAACCTGGAAGTATTGATACAGTAGCGGTGCAGGTGCTATTAGGTTCTGTTCACGCTTCCCAGAAACGCTACGCTCAAGCTAGCTCTGTTTATGACCAGGCAATTAAGAAAGATCCCAAGGATTTTCGCCCTGTTGTGGCAAAAGCAATGCTCCTGAAAGAACAGGGCAAAGACGCAGATGCAAAACCTTTGTTTGATAGTGCCGCAGCTTTAGCACCTGCTCAGTACAAAGACGGAATTAAAAAGGCGGCAACGGCTTCCCCCACGCCTAATCCGGCTCAATCTCTGGCACCTTCACCGGAAAGTACGCCTAAGTAATGGATGTGGGGCATTGGGCATGGGGCATTGGGCATTGGGCATGGGGCATTGGGCATTGGGCATGGGGCATGGGGGATTGGTTATTAATTCTTCTCCCCTGCTCCCCTGCTCCCCTGCTCCCTGCTCCCCTGCTCCCTGCCCCCTGCTTCTTCCCCTTACGCTCCCTCAATGGCAGCGAGGACACCAAAGATTAAAAACAGGCATCCGCCAATAAAGGTGATCTGACGCTCAGAAATGCGTCCGGCTATCATTTTGCCGCCGATAACTGCGATCGCAGCACAAATGGCATGTCCTAAAATTGCACCTATTGTCACTCCAATTGGATTATTACCTGCTGCTAGGGCAATGGTGGCTATTTGGGTGCGATCGCCCCACTCTGCCATAAATGTCAACACAAAGGCTTCTATGATAATTGCCAACC
Source organism: Nostoc sp. CALU 546 (assembly GCF_048836525.1). NCBI lineage: Bacteria > Bacillati > Cyanobacteriota > Cyanophyceae > Nostocales > Nostocaceae > Nostoc > Nostoc sp. CALU 546. The sequence continues at coordinate 3,127 of NZ_JAWJTF010000132.1, read as the reverse complement.
CAGTTTTTTGCTTTGGTAAGTGCAAATCTGCTTTTTTCACCGCAGCTTCGGCTTCTTCTACAACTTCTGTATCACAAGCAGCAGCGGACATCTTACTAGCGTCATACAGCAGCTTGATACCAAAGGCAAGAAATAAAGCTATTTCGGCGTAATGAATATAAACTTTTGGCAACAAAGACACTACTTGTCCAAATAGCACTGAAAGGATTGTCATCGCGGCTAAAGCAGATGTCGCACCTATAAATACCAGCCGCCGCGGGTGGTGCATTGCCAAAATTACAGCAATAAAAAATGTTTTATCGCCTAGTTCTGAAACTGTAATTAGTAATAAACCTGCGGTAAAAGCTGTTAACACTCTCTCAAGCTCCTGAAGAATCGTTTACCGATGTGAAGCTTGATGAGAACCAAAAGACCTCACCAAGTTTACACTTTTCGGTGTGAACTTAGTGAAGGTCTCGCTTTCAAATATTGATTATTTGCCATCTGAACCAGGCTCATCGCCAGTATGTTGATTCAGATGTACTGGCTTTCAAGTTTTTTTGCCAGCAGCTACTCCCCTTCTATGCGAGGTACATTATACATCTTTTATCAGTATTAAGTCAAGATTAGGGAATGGAGAGCATCTGAATTTCAAAGTGTTTTAAGCTCACATGCGATTTGTATTATCTGTCTATTGCTGGGTCATCAACCAACGCTTGCTATAGTTACCTTTCGTTAGGCAATTACAATAATATTTGCATTAGTAAGCATTGCCTGATTCGAGAACAGGGCTATTTGAACTTGTGCTGTACCACCAACCCCATCTTTATCAAAGAACAGGTTACCAGTACTTTGATTGTAGATAAAGCGATCGCCAGATGTTGTTGCACTAGTGCCAAGTTGGAACAAGCCAGAATCGAGTGTAGTATCCTGAGATTGGCTCAGTCCAAATTCTGCCTTGGAAATGAGGATAGTATCATCTGCAAGAATAAAATCAGCGATGGTATCATACCCTCCAGTGCGGCTACCAGCAAGGTTAAAGCTATCTCGCCCAGTTCCACCAGTTAATACATCTCGACCAACTCCTCCAGAAAGTAGATCATCACCTGCACCACCTAGCAAGGTGTCATTGCCTGAGTTACCAAAGAGGTTATCGTTGCCATCAAATCCATTCAAGATGTTAGCGGCACTATTTCCTGTGATGATGTTATCAAGGCTGTTACCAGTACCATTGATTACCTTGCTTCCAGTCAGGGTCAAATTTTCCAAGTTATCTGCCAATACCCAACTCACTGAAGACTGGACTAAATCTGTACCTGCATCTAAGCCTTCAGCGATCGCATCGCTAAGGGTGTCTACGGTGTAAGTATCATTGCCGACTCCACCATCGAGATTGTCAATTCCCACACCTCCATCCAAGGTGTCATCACCGGAACCGCCGAACAAGGTGTCATTGCCAGAACCACCAATCAGGCGATCGCTACCATCAAATCCATTTAAGATGTTAGCGGCACTATTTCCAGTCAAGATGTTATCAAGGCTGTTACCAGTACCATTGATTACCTTGCTTCCAGTCAGGGTCAAATTTTCCAAGTTATCTGCCAATACCCAACTCACTGAAGACTGGACTAAATCTGTACCTGCATCTAAGCCTTCAGTAATCGTATCGCTGAGGGTGTCTACGGTGTAAGTATCATTGCCGACTCCACCATCGAGATTGTCAATTCCCACACCTCCATCCAAGGTGTCATCACCGGAACCGCCGAACAAGGTGTCATTGCCGGAACCACCAATCAGGCGATCGCTACCATCAAATCCATTTAAGATGTTAGCGCCAGTATTTCCCGTGAGGATGTTATTAAGGTTGTTACCAGTACCATTGATTGCTGTGGTTCCAGTCAGAGTCAAGCTTTCCAGGTTATCTGCCAAGACAAAACTCACAGAAGACTTGACTAAATCTGTGCCTGCATTAGCGGATTCAGTAATAAAATCATTCGGGTTGTCTACGATGTAAGTGTCATTGCCGATTCCACCATTGAGATTATCAAATCCCAAACCTCCATCTAAGGTGTCATTGCCGATTCCACCCAGCAAGGTGTCATTACCTGAATCACCGAAGAGTTTATCGTTACCGTTTTCTCCACTCAAGATGTTAGCGGCAGTATTTCCAATCAAAATGTTATTAAGGCTGTTACCAGTACCATTGATTGCTTCGGTTCCAGTCAGGGTCAAGTTCTCCAGATTATCTGCCAACACCCAACTCACAGAAGACTTAACTAAATCTGTGCCTGCACTGGCGGATTCAATAATAGTGTCGCCGATGCTGTCCACAGTATAAGTGTCATTGCCTTTACCACCAATGAGACTGTCATCTCCTGCACCACCATCTAAGAAATCATTTCCATCGCCGCCATCAAGGGTGTCGTTATCAGCTAGTCCGTTGAGCGTGTCATTGCCCAGCAATCCTGAGATGATATCTCTGTTCTCTGTACCAGTTAGGTTGTTTGCAATTGAAGTGCCATTAATGGTATTTGCAACTGGTGGGACTTCATTAATATCGTTGACTATGATCGCAATTTCTTTTTCGTAGAATAAACCACCCTGATCTGTGGTGCGTAAATGGATGTTGTAGCTATTCTTGGTTTCGTAATCTGGCGAACTATTAATCCGTAACTCGTTACCCACAATTGTGAAGGCGCTGTTATCAGTGCTGCCAGTACCCGAAACTAGGGTGTAGGTGTGGGTGTTGTCTCCATCGGCATCAACAGTGCTAAAGTTGCCAATTACTGTGTTGGCAGGAACATTCTCGTTAACACTAGTGGCACTTAGACTCAGGTCAGTGGGGGTACTGTTCAGGTCAAGCTGAAAAAGTTCTTGCCCAGTGTTACCGTTGTCAGCAAAAAAGTAGAGTTTGCCATTAACGTAAGTTAGGTTGTTGGGATTAGAGCCAGCTAAGCCAGGGTAGATATCCTTAACGCGGAGGGTACCAGCCTCAGTGCCATCACTCTTCCACAGTTCATAGTCCCCACTATAGTCCCCACTGCTGTCATAGGCTGTGAAGTACAGCGTGCCGTTGACATTCGTCAGATTTTGTGGAGAAGAGCCACCCGTGCCAGAGAAGATATCCTTGACGCGGACAGTACCAGCC
>NZ_JAWJTF010000070.1:0-52045 GCF_048836525.1 Nostoc sp. CALU 546 | reverse complement strand
AGGGCGCAGCCTCTCGTAGAGAAGGGAAGACACGAAGAAATGGAAGGTTTTGCGTAAGTTGTTATTGATTTACAATGTCTAATTAATTACTTAGAGCTAGTACAGCACGACATAAATAAACCAACCATAGCCCTACTCTTAAAACTTGCTACGAAATAGCTAAAAAGGTTGATTAATCAGCTTTTTGACTTTGGACTTCCGCCTTACGGTACTAGCTCTAAGATTCTAATTCCTAGCTACTGCTTGTCAGAACCAAGAGTAATGCCACCAGGCATGATCAATAACCCCGCCTGTTGAGTGGCAGCATTACCGGCGGCAACACTCTTACGGCGATCGGCAGTATTGATGGCTGAAAGTTCCTTAGCTGTTTGAGCGGTTAAGGTGTTACTCAATGCCCTGTCAATGCGTGCTTGCTGGGCTTCTTGAAGCATTCGCTCATTGACGCGACTAGTCAGGGCAGTCTGTTGGGATAGGTTTTGCAAAATCTGTTGGGTGACATCTAAACTTTGGGATTCCTCACCCAAGCTGACGTTTTCTTGAGTATCTTGTTGAGTAGCTTGCTTAATTTGAGCCATCTGACTTTGGGCTGTTTGGCTCAAAGTAGTCTGATTAGCGATCTCTGTGGCAACTGTTCTAGTAGCATATTTACCAAGGTCTTCACGGATACCATAAGAGCTTTGACCATTGGTTTTGTTCTCCAAAGTTTCAGACAGCACCGCACCAGGGTCGTTGTTAGCAGAACCGTTCATAATTCCTGCCAAAACTTTGTTTAAATCTGGAATTTGAATTGCACCCAAGGCAGAATTGAGCAAATTGCCAAGAGGATTAAATAGGTCATTTTGAGCGAAATTTTTGACATCTCCCACAAAATCATTGATTTGAGATGCTGTGTCTGAGGTGAAAATACTACTACCAGTAGTTTTGTTACTAACAGCAGCAGCTACCGGATCTCGACCGTTGTCTTGAGTGCGAGCAAGGGCTGGACTGGCGATAGAACCAAGTTCAAAAATTAGAATCAGTGCTATCAATCTGATAAAGGTAAGTTTAGATTTCATGATTCACCTTCCTTAATGCAGTTTCTAGATATATCAACTTGCAATCAGGCTACTTTCAGCCTGTTGGCCATCGTTACTCTCTCGGCGATCGCCTTCTTCTTGCAGAGATGCTCCGCTTTGGTGGGGTCTGTCCGCAGGACTTACGGCTGGGCGTAACCAATCGCGCAATACTGGGGTTTGATCTATCTCTCCACCAATATGCTTAAAGCCTCTGTTTTCCTTCAAAGCAGGAATGTAAGCATCAGTAAACGCTCTCAGTCCTAACAGGTTGCCTTTGGGAGTATCTGGATACTGAGCCATGACCCGTTCTCGTGCTTCTCGTTCATCCTGGTTATTGGCAACACTAGCCAACATCATTTCTCCAGGGTAAAAGCGGGTACGCCAGAATCTACCACCTGTTTCTACTAGCCAGCAAGAATAAAGGTCGCTGGTACGGGGCAAAAATGCTTCCGTCGCATTTTGACTGATAATATTGACGGGATAGCCCAGATACTGTTGGAAAGAAGTAACACCGCTACTGGTAATACGTCCGGTAATCCGGTAAGTCATGTTCTGCATAATTTGAGCGCCTGTTGAACACTCGCAAATGGTATCCGGGTCTTGGGACATCAGCAGAACAGCAATGCCTTCTTTTCTTCCCGTGGCACAGGTTTCGCCTATAATCTGGGCAAAGCCATCTTTACGTAATAATACGGAAAGCTCATCGCCAATAAACAAACTCTTAGGATGGGATAGGGCATTACGGATACAGGCACTATGGGCGTTAATTGCCATCAAGTAAGCATCCTGTTCGTTACTCAATCCACTGAGGGCAAAGAATTTAATCGCCGGTAATGGGGAAAAAGTGCTGGGACGAGCGATCGCTTTCCCCAACCTAGATGCCAGTAAAGCGCTAACCTGATTTTGGATTTGGTTGAGTGCCTGTCGGTCAATTTCTTCAAACGACCTGAGATTAAGGCGCTCTCTAGTGCAGAACTTGACGAAATCTGGTAGCGTGGGTATCTGCTGCCATTCTGGTGAAAGCCAGCCCATCTCAAAGGCTCGGTTGTAACGAGTAATAATTTCTGGGTCTTTTAAAAATACGTCCAAAGCTTTGACCAGCAAGGCATCAACCCGTTGAGCTAGATGGGGGTTTTCGACTTTACCCATTGCGATCGCAGTTAATGCTTTGCGAATAAAGTCCTTCCAAGATTCCATACGCCGTTCCCGTTCTGACTTGTCGAAGCGTCGCAAATCTGGCGGTTCCAGTAGGTTACTGCTGCCACTGGAAATATCGTAATATGCTCCTTGCTCGCCCAAAAGCTCAATTGCCGTTTTGAAGGTGCTATTGCCACTGGCAGAGATATCCATACCAACAACAGGAATATTGTTCGCTAATGCCTCTAGAGCAAAGCGCCATCCCAAAACGCTCTTTCCTGAGCCGGAAGTACCTGTAATTAGAGCGCGTCCAATCTGTTGGTGAAATAAATCCACATAAATAGGCTTGCCACCTCGACTGGTAAGGAATTCTACACCTTGTTTATCGATGTCCTTGGGGACAGTTAGGGGCATGATTCCAGCCACAGTATGGGTATCTAAAGTTATTCTGCGTTCGCTGAGATTGCCTCCATGCAGCAACCATTTGCAGGTAATCGGCAGGGTTTGCAGCCAAATTTCCCAAGCAATATTACGCTCTCGAATTACTTTAGCAGTCTCAAAACTGTTAGCCAATAAGTTGCAAGCGTGGGTTAACTCTTGGGCGCTGTGACGATAAACTAGAAATACAGGCGCACAGTGCAATGCTTTCGTCCCTTCATAAAGTCGTCGTTGGGCTTCAAAGGATTCCTCCTGTTTGATTTCCGCTCCAACGTCCCGTCCCTGTCCTTTGGTTATGGCTAAAGTGCGGGCTGTTTTGGATTGTTTTGCCTGACGCGCCAGGTTGTCTTGGATTAAGAAGTCATTACTGCGGCTGATTTCAATCCAAGCTTCTGTATCGTGGACGTAGCTGGAAGCAAGGATTTTCCAGACCCACTTTAGCTGTTCTTGGGCATTAGACCAACCGACGGGGGGATCTGTTACGACCATGACTCCACAAACCTTGCTTTTACCTGTCAGGTAAACTCGGTCATTATCTCCCCGATGTTCGGGACAAGCAGAACGTCCCTGTTGTCCTTCAATCACTAATGTACAGATGTGCTTGTCGGTGGTTAGGGTTTCTGTTAACTCCAGTCCCGTCTCAGTCTCCTTCAGTGTAATGACTTGGGGAATAGGAGGTGCTGCACCCTCATTAAATCGATTCCAAAGCCACTGCCACAAATCTGTAGCATTGCAAGGTGTTACTTCTAAGCCAATTTTGGTATTGAGCAGCAATTCCCACTGGATAAATCCTTGCTGAAACCCTTGCAGTAAGAGCTTTTTGAAAAACTCCTCTTGGTAAATGCGTTTGTTCCCTGTAATCAGTTCAACTGCCCAAGAGCCAAATTTTCTGAATTTTTCAATCAGTCCACCCACAAAGTCTTTGTGCTGTGAACCAGCTTCATCATCGCTCGTCCAAGTACAGAAGGCAATTTGGCTCCAGATTTGGCGAGAACCTGCTTCCTTGAGTTGCTCCACCCGCAATTGCTCGTTACGAAGCAGCACAGAAACTGGTTTCAAGTGGCAATCGTCTGCTAAGGCAGTAAGTGGGGTTTGGCGTTTGTGCGGTACTCCCTTAGTAGAGCCTGTCTGTAGGGGATATAACTCAGTATCATCACTATAACAGCCTGTACAAAAGGTAATTTTTTCACCGGGGGGTAGTTCTTTCAAACCCTCTTCGATAGAGTGGGCAAATTCGCTGACCTCATTTTCATGGAGTATGTCATGCAGCCCAGCGATGCGAAACCCAAACACGAGTTGATACTGAGAGTTGCCTTTATCTAATAACAGGGCAGCCACTTCACGATCATCTTTCTTAATTTCTGCAATACAGCAGATGTTTACCTCATTTTGGAAGGGCATGAGCTTACTTTTGCCTCCATATTGATTCGGTACAATCAGTGGCTTGAATCGGATTTGTACTTGCGAGTCTGCATAGCGCCGACGTACCCACCAGGGTCGATATTCGGGAATCGGTGAGATGTAAATGCTGTTACTATTGCACCACTCTGTTCCCGGTGGATTACGCCATCGATCTAAAAACTGATGGGGCTGTTTGCCTGTGAGAATCCACCAACTGATAATTAGCCAGAATGAGGTGGCAAAGAACCAACCCATACCCAAACTGAGTAAACCATTGGTGAGAACATAGCAAACTACAATGATGGCAATCCAAGGAAGTAGCTGTTCAGCCGGAATTGGCCCAATGCTGGCTTGTTTGCCTAGAATCCGATTGACTTTGATGAATTCTCGATTGTCTTGTGCCATATTTGTGTAATTCTTTGGTGCTGCATTAGTAGTCAGTCAACCAAGAAGTGACAAGTGAGGGGGGAGCAACGCGAAAAAGTGAGATTATGGTGAAGAGAGCAGGGGAGGCAGGGGAGGCTTCGGGAGCAGGGGAGGCAAAACAATGAATAAAGAAGCAATCAAAGATCATAAAGATTTGGGAATTTATAAAATTGCCTTTGAAGCAGCAATGAAAATTTTTGAGTTATCAAAGAAGTTCCCTGTCGAGGAGAGATATTCGTTAACCGATCAAATTCGTAGATCATCACGTTCTGTTTGTGCTAATTTAGCTGAAGCATGGAGAAAACGGCGTTATGAAGCAGCTTTTATCGCTAAATTAAATGATTCTGAGGCAGAAGCTGCCGAAACTCAAACCTGGATTGAATTTGCTGTCAAATGCAACTACATGAATGTAGAAGTAGGACGAGAAATTTATGCAAATTACAACCAAGTTTTATCTGGTCTGGTGAATATGATTAATAATCCATCACCTTGGTTGAGAAATCACTAATCCCCCCCTGCGTCCCCTGCTCCCCCTGCATCCCCTGCTCCCAGTGAGGGTTTACCTGATGGCTGATGTTGTTCCTGCACCATTACCGACAAATATGAAAGTGATGACATCAATGGCAATAACGATGGAGAACGCTAAACCAACTTGAGTAACAATCGGTCGCCAGTCGTTACCTTGCTGTGCTTGGTTATAGGCAAATAGAGAAGCAGCAGCAACCAGCAGCAAGAATGCACCTCGGATGAGGTTGAATGTCAAACCAACAACGTTGGCATCCAAAGTGCTAGTAGAACCGCCTCCTGCTTGGGAACTTTGTTGAGCTAAATTGTTGAAGAAGCTTTCCAACCCGCTTAAGAAAATAGCTTGGGCTGGAGTTGTAAAGGTATCGAGTAAAGCGGTAACAGTGATAATGGCGGCAACAATATGCCAAAAGCGAATTTTTCTACCTAAATACTTTTCTAAAATTGGTACTGTCCGAATTACATACCCAATACTCAAGAAAACAATGGTGGCACATCCCAAAATAGTGACGAATACGGGTTTGGTAGCTAACAAATAAATTCCAATCGCAAGACATAGTAAAATGAAAAATAAGTCTGTGCGGTTGATTTTCAGGTTTCTCAAGTTGGTTGAAAATTTCCGAGATGACAGCAGTTTTAACTGAGAAATGTGAGATTTTGTGTTGTTCATTTTTCTCTTCTCGTTTGTAGAATTAAACTTGCATTTCTGGTTTGCTGGCTTTTCTTTGAGTTTGTTTCTGGCGTTGCCTTGCAGTATCTTTATCAGCCGGGGCTTGGGTAGAGCGAGTTGATTGCTGATTGTCCAGCAGCGTTTCTATCTCACGCAGGGGGATGCTACACTGCAAAATCTCCGGGGGCTGCCCTGGTACTAAAACGGCATCAAGCACTTGTTCATCGTTACGATTAGGGTTAAATCCTTGAAGTAGCCGTGTATCATTGGGCAGTTTTACTACTTCAAACTCGTACTTGACTTTGCCTTTTTCAGTCCAGGTGAATGTCGGTTCATCATTGCTGTTAAATCGGTTAGGTAGTTGTTCTTGAAATTTTTGAATTAATGCTTGGGTGCTGGCTTTGAGGGCGTATTCTTCTTTTGACTGTGGCAGTTTGCAAATGCCAGTCTTTTCATCAGGGGTGAGATTGTCTTGTGCGATCGCCCACTGTCCCTGAGTGCGAGTACCAGCAAAGAGTGTTTCACCTTGGGTATTTTCTAAAGCGATCGCTACCTGCTTGTCCTGTGCTTCTACCCATAAAGTTTTGTTACTGGAAATGGCGATACCTGCTTGGGGTGATTGGTCAAATAACTCACCAGCAACTTTGGCAAATCCAACTAAAGCATCGGCACAGGCAGCTTGTTGTTGCTGTGCTTGGCGTTTCGTCAGATGTTCTAAAATGTCAACGTCTGCTGGTGGCTGGTTAGCAGAGTTAGGTTGGGCAATATCTGCATCAGTTTCTGACTCGACAACAGTAGAATTATTCTGTGGTGCTGCCATCTGTTTTTCCAATCGGCTAATTACCATTTCTAAACGGTCAAGTCGCTTGGAAAGAACTTTCAGGTAGGCTTCAATTTGGTCAAGCTGTTCGCTGACGCTGGCATCCTTATTTAATTCAAATGGTTGAGATTGGTATTTGGGGTCTAGTTGGGAACCAAGATTATCTACTTTCGAGCCGATTTTGGTAGCAGCTACAGCCAGTGGATTGTTTGCGGCTGATTCTTCAGATACAGTTTGAAAATCTTGAGACTTTTGAGACTTTTGAGACTCTGGTGAGTCCGGTTTTGCTTCTTGCAAGCGACTGGCTATGTTATCTACGCGGTCATTCTGCTGTTGCAGTTCTTTGAGAATTCGTTCAAGCCGCTTGGAATCAGCTTCGGCTGCTAGCTGTTCCAAAACACCTTGTCCTACGGCAATTCCCAGAGATGCCAGTTGTCCTGTTAAGCCTGCCAAATTCACCCCATTTACTTCTCGTCCATTGGTGGCAGCTGTGGCACTTAAACGCGAAGCTTCGTCTAGAGGTTCTCTGGATTTGGAGTTTTTGGCAGCAGTTTTATTGGTGTTAGCTCTGTCCTGAGCTTTAGTTTGTGTTTTGGGTTGGGACTTACTTTGGGTTTTAGTTGAAGTTTTGGCTTGAGTTTTAGTTTGGGCTGCGCTAACACGACTAACAGATGGCTCGTCTTCTTCACCTAAGTCATCTAGGTCATCTAGTTTAGTGTTGAAATCATCATTTAATAGGTCGTCTAGTTCGTCGTTTGTATCATCTATTTCTTCATTTTCTTCATCTAAATCGAGCAGGTCATTTTCTAATTCATCATCGAGATCGTCTAGTTCTGTTTCAGCAAAACCGCAAATTTCAGCAATGTTAGAAGGGGTGAAGTAGTTTTCATCTTTGCTGGTAATTCCTTCGAGGTTTTTAATCAGATACTTGCCACTGGTTCTGTGATTGGAATCGCTGGTGAGGTAGAATCGATAGCCTCTAATCTCGTCATCATCCCCACCTCCAACGCAGAGTTCTACTGTGATGGGGGCTTTACCCGATTCCTGGCTGTAATTTTCTACATAGGCTTTAAAGTCTTCGTGGGACTGGATAGAATCATCCTGAATTGAGGATGCGATCGCTTTATCCAATGTGTTTTCAATATGGCGGAGTTTGCGGCGATCTGTCAGGTTTTCCCATGAGCGATTTTGAGAATTTTGTCTTTGCTTAGGTTTGGTCAGTGTTTTGGTAGCCATAGGTACTCAAAGCTGATTGCCTTAGCAGTTAACCTAACAAGACTTGATCTAAAAACAGCTAGACCAAATGGCGATTTATAAGTTGTCCAGTTGGCTAATGTTGACAGTTAGCAGTTTTATGAACAAATATCCTCTTAAGGATTAAGGAATTTGCGCCTATCCTATAATGTTCTAGTAAACTTTACTAGAACAATTTAGTCTACTACCAACTGTGAGATGAACAGTACAACACAACCATTACCACCCCCAGGTGGGATTGATCCTCTCTCACTACCATCTGTCCCATTAGGAAATCGGGCGACACTTCCAACCGTGCCAGCAGTCTACTTCTGCATAGGGGCAGACAACAAAATACTGTATATAGATTCCACACTCAATCTAAATCAAAAGTGGATTGCCAATAGTCAATACAGTCATCTCGCGGCGATGTCCGATGTTCGGATCGCGTGGTTGTTAGTAGATGAGCCTGAAAACTTGGAAGGTATAAAACAAGCCATGATTGAGTATTGGGAACCAGCCCTTAATGACTGGCGCTACAAACTACAGCTGATTCAAGATTTAACTATCGACGGGTGGCATGATTTCCAAAAGGTGAACTTGGAAATTTGGGCTATGTACAGAGATGCTGTAATGCCCACGCCTGCGCCTGAAAATATTGCTGCTGCTTATAAAAACGAGATTAGAAATAAGGCAGAAGAATTTAGAAAGGTCAAGTCTCAGGAGCGCCGCCAACGACTTGACCAGCTGCGGGCTGAGGTACGAGAACTAGAGAGCAGTGGATTTGTACCCCCAGCTGGTTGCTACCTCAGCACTTACAAAGTGAAAAAACTCTACGGCTGCTATGAATACTGGAAATTGTGGAGTCATTACCCAGTGTTCCCGGCAAAGATGAACGACAAGCAAAAAGCGTTCTGGTTAAGCCAAGGCAAGGACTACCAGAAAAGCGGCAAGGTTAAAACCATGCATCTAGGGAAGCCTGACACCTTGGCATACAACGTAGCAATACAAGGATTAGCAACCCGTAGGCGTATTGAGGCATTGCAGCGAGAAATTGAAGTGCTGCTATGGAGTTTCGACGATGAGAGCAAGGAATCAACATAAACCCAACTCCAACCCATATTGTTCTAGTAAAGTTTACTAGAACAATATGGAAACGCGGACACTAAGAAAAGCGATGCCTTTTTCGTTGGCGCAGCCTAAGAAGAGAAGTGCGGGCTACGCCTACACAAGTACTACTCAGAATTGTCTACATTTAGTTTGACTTTGAAATATTGCCGCTTTAGCTTCGAGTCGCCACGATTTGCATACTGGTTAGATTTTTCAAAAATGGTTATCAGTCCGCGTTTCTCCATTTCCTTAAAAAACCACTCCCATCTGGCCAAGTCTTCTGGTGTAGCAGTAAATCGCAAATCGTTAATTTCACCCATCAGCATCACCCCATCTGACTGTATCTAAGAACTCAATAGCATCACTTCCCCAGGTGTCCCAAGCTCTGTTTCCTGGTTCACAGTCTTCTTCCCACCCATGTCTAGACTGTCTAGCCTGACTATCTTCACCTGGAGGATCAAGAACATCCAGACGCGATTCAATCAGAGCGATCGCTGCTGCAAGAGTTGCAATCTGATCTCTGTCCTTCCTAATTTCCCCCATTAAGCCTATCTGACTATTAGCTATACGCCGTTTCAACTCATCCACCTCTACATTGCTAATAGTTGGTTTAGCTTGGGTAGATTGAATAAGCAAAGGAACTGTTAGACGATTCTTCAACGCATCCAACACAAATTCTTTAAGAGAAATACGCTCATCCTGCGCTCGTGCCTTTACAGCCTCAAGTAGTTCTTTCTCGCCCTCTCCATCAAATTTGATGTTTAATTGTGGTCGGCTCATGACTAGACTTGACTAGACTTGTCTACCCAATAATAGAACAAACTGCTTACTTTTTGTCCCTCTCCGTAGGCGCAGCCTGCCGTAGGCATCGCTCGTCTCAATTATGCTTCTTGGGTTAGAGATGGCGAAGCTATCATGAAGTGCAAACTAAACTGTTTTGATAGAATTGCATTTCTCCACCAGGTCGATAACGCTAGATGTTCACTCCTCCAAAATAGCCGAAAATCAATCTTCTGATTTTAATACATTTCATTGATAGGATTAGAATAAAGACTGTTTTTAGGATCAAAGCTTTCGGTAAAGTAGCTGTGTTTCTTAAGTTTATTAGCTATGGTAAGGAATTATATGGATATGTTAGATGGTCTTTATATACTAGATGAAAATCAACAGCCTATTGCTCCAACAACTCTTGAGCAGTGGTCTAAGTGGCGAAAAGATGATAATAATCTACAAGTAGATTTAAGTATTTTTTCTTGGGGAAAAGTTTCTACAATCTTTTTAGGAAAGGATTACTCAAATTTCCCTAATCAAGAGCCACAGCTTTTTGAAACTATGGTTTTTGGAGGTGAACACAATGGTCAATTCAGGAGATATTCAACTTGGGAGCAAGCAGTACAAGGACATAAAGAAGTTTGTATGTTAGTTAGTTAAGGCTATCGGGGAAAAAGAATCCTAAGATTAAAAGGAAATACGTTTAAATTCCCAAACTAACATCGGCCACTCATAACCATCAGAATCAACTACAGTTATGTACCATCTAAAAGAGGCTGTATACCTCTTTAATTCCATTGACTTAACTAACATATTATCTTCATCAGTAGTATCGTATCTATGACCGACTTTAATTAAATCACCTTCTCTTGTAATGGGCACTTCACATTCATAAAAAACAATGCCTCCATCGTCACCTATGGCCACGGGGAAAACATCAGGCGAAAAGGGATAAGCAATAACATACTGTTCTTGTTTTTCGGTTAGCTCAATACCACATTCTTTAACAATCTTCCGAGCTATTTCCGAGCGGTTCATGGTCAAAATTAATAGTTATTAAGTGTCTGTGTCGGTGGTCAAAAGCTTATTATTTATTTTACTTTACAAAAGAGGTAATAAATTAATTAAGTGTTAAACAATCAAAAATTTCTGCCTGTTCTAACTCACTTAAAAAGCCAGCTAATGCAAATGGACATTTACAACTTAGCTCTTGTTCTATAAAATCAGCATTTAGGTGATATTCTAGGCACACAATCTCAAAAATATCTTCAGTGGTTAATTCTAGATTTTCATCTAATTCCACTATCCGCTTTTCTATTAAGTGAATTAGCTCTTTAATAGAGAAGTAAATTTTTATTTTGGAAGAGATTATTAGCTGATTTATTGTAGCAACTATCATTTTTAACTCTGTTATTTTTTTTAACCGTAATCTTCAAATAGGAGAATACTGTTGTAAGATTGGGTACAAAGAATTAGCAATTGCTTCAAACTTATCACCGTCTGGATAGGGACGAGAAATTTCCTCCCCATCTTCATTCAACCACTCTTGCCGTATGGGAGTGTACTCAAGCGATAGAATTGCAGTTCTCCACCGGCCCGATAATGCTAGATGTTCACCAGACCAAAATAGCCGAAAATCAACCTTATTATTTCGATAAACTTCACTAATAGGATTAGAATAAGGACGATTTTTCGGATTAAAACTTTCGGTAAAGTAGCCTTGAAAATCAATTGTTATAAAACCTTTTTCAATTTCTGCTGTTAATTTAAAGCGAGAGTTTGGATAATGAGCAGATAATATTTTAGCGGCGGCTAATTCAAATTCTATAGGTAAAGTAGATAAACTCATTAATAATTTCCTTAAATATCGATGCAAACATTATTGAAAAGCTGATACAATTGATAAAAGCTGTCTGTTATTTATGCATAGGTTTACGCTGCAATCAGGCAAATAGCCAGATCCAATTATAATGATAAGTATGATAAATTCATAGCTCTTCTTTGCTGTCAACTCACGACCACATTAGGGACACCTTAACTGAATTTTCTCACGCTTAACATCTTCAATTGAGACTAAGGTTTTGTCTTGATCAATGCCATACCTGAGCCAAATCTGCAAATATCCTTTATTTAATACACTATTTTTATGGGCTTTACTTCGGTTTGAAAATATCTTTAATATATCAAATAAAAGCTAGTCTAAAATCAATAGTTTTTAATAAAAAGTCTTATTGGGGTTTCAAAGTTAATCGTAAATTTATAAAAGCGCCTATACTCTTTTACGCATTTCAATAGTTTTCTTTACCACTTTAGTTCAACTCTATATCCTGACTGCTAAGATGGTGTCTATTATGTGATAACTCATGTTTTCTGTGAAGTAATCGTTCCCTCTCTAAAATCATCACTTCTAGCTCACTCGCACGTTCTTCTGAAAGTGGAAATATCTCCTCACCCGTCTGTAGATTACCTCGACAAATCGTCCGCTTACCTTCATTCCGAACAATAAAATCACCACCGGGTTGCACATAAGCAGTCCAATGGCTACCAATTTTGAACTGCTCAATTTCATTACTTGCAGATTGATTGGCTTGTCGCTGTTCATAGGTAGTAGCGATCGCCCCTACCAAATTATCAAACATTTCTTTACGCCAAAGTTCACGGTGAATGGCTCGGAATTGCCCAGCAGTATCTAACTTTGGTTCTGATTCCGGTAATGGAACTTCTGGCAGATTGATTGACTCAGGATTAACTTTGAGGATAACACTAGAGCCATCTGGCTGCAAAGTAGCTGCAAATGTAGCACCAATCGGTAGTTTCGGACTGTCAGGAGCAAAAGTGCCTAAATTCTTGCCATCAATCTGTAATATTGGTGTACCGTTGTAACGATAATGCTCTGGGTGTGATTCGGGTAACTCAAAAACTCCTACTTCCAGAGTAACGCTGCGCTTTTTCCATTGCTTACTAGCAAAGTTTTCATTGGCGAAGTCATTGTATTTGATACCCAACACTTTAATTTCATCAAACTGAAAATCCTGAAGCTGTTGACATACTTCCTCTGTAAACAGGTTATATGACAAAGCACCAACACCTGAATCCTGACGTGATGTTGCCCAACTATGATCTGCTGGCGGGATAATTCTCAAATCCTTCGGAATATTAAGTTCATCTAAATCGTTAATGTTTTCGCCAAATTTAGCTGCTAATTTATCAACTACTTTTGGGGATAAGTCTTTCAAAGCAAATTCAATCAGAGGTAATTGAGGATGAATTGTGGCATCAAATTTAATTCCCTTTTGTTCTAAAGATTCTTTCCATTTAATAGCACCTGCACCGAAAGGAACACTCAAAACATAAATATCCTGTGGTAATGCAACGCTTGGCAGTTCATAATCGTGCTGAAATGAAAACGTAATTTCCATCTGCTCTGCCAGCTTTAAACAGTCTTTGCGATGCCGATCTAATTCTGGACGGGTGTGTTGTGTATGCCACAGTGCCGCCGCGCCTTCTCTGCGAGACGCTACGCATTGACTGAGCCTGTCCGCACGACTTACAAACCTCTCTTCTGGACTGGTGAATAATTCGTCAATTTCCGCCCGATAGCTTTCGTAGAGCTTTCCTAGTTCCTCATTAAAGGCTTCCCTGTCATCTCCCACCCGTTCCTTAATTTCGTCTCTAGCTTGCTGAAACCTTGTTTTCAGTTCTTCTGCCCATTCCAACGCATCTACAGATAGCGTCTCTTTGGGAAACAGGTAGCGAAACTCATGCCTATCTCTGCTGCGAATGCGTGTTGGTTCCCACAAAGGATTGACTACAACTCTTGCAATGACGTTGATTGAGCCGGGAGCATCCGCAGGCATGGCAAAGGAGCGATAAAGGCGTTCATCTTTCTTAAAGTCAAAAAAGTAACTGGGGTGAGACTCTGACCATTTTTTGGCATCGGCGAGTAAATTTTCCCCACCTATTTCTTTGATGTCTTCCAATCTTTCTGCACTTTTGGGCGAATCTACCTCAACCTGAAGTGCCTGAAATAGACGGTTTAGTAGCTTCCTTTGTCGTCTGCCAAATCGCTCCACATTCTCACCGTCTTGGGGCATCGATGACTGTACACGCCCAATATTTGTTGCTACCAGCCCTACTTTATTTTGACTGCTGGCAGCAGCAATCTCTGCTAAATTTTTGTATTTTAAGTTGCCTTGTTCATCTGTAATTTCCGTATACGCCAGCTTAGGACGTTGTTTAACTGGCTCAAATCTTCCCGGTTCACCTGCGCGGAGAGTTTCTTGAGCAATATTAGGCAGTTTACTGGCAGGGCTGACCATTAATTGGTCGCCGTCAAAATCGGCTTGGTGGTATTCCTCGGCATCCTTGGGGTGAATCCAAACTACGTTGCGAGTTTTCCTCAATTCTGGATCGTGGATATTTTGGTAGAGGCGGATGTTGTCTGAATTGACGATGGGGTAACGGGTGAGAATGACATCTCCTTCCGGTAGGTGAGGTACACAGATTGTGCCACGAGTTAGGCGATCGCATGGCATTGCCATACCCGAATTATGGTTGTATCCTCCCTTAATTGCTAGGTCACGCCATTGATTGGCTATGTAATCGGTGGCAAATTTGCGGAATTTGGGGGTTTCAATCAATTGACCATATTTATCGCTACGTAATAGGGATATCCAGCGAGATTCCTGCGCTTGATTGTTAGGATCACCCTCAATTTCGTTAAAAGCTTCTTCTGACTGCTCTTGCTGCGATCGCTGTTGTTTGTCATATTGTTGGATGATATATTTTGCCAACACCAAGGGATTGCGCTGCAACTCGGCAAGTTCTCTAGCTTTTTCTTCGGTGGGTTTGCTCAAATCTTGTTTGACTGCTTGTTCTGAGTACCAAATGGTAAACTGCCAACTATTATCGTAGCTGGTAGCTTTGGCGTTACCTCGATTACCGATTACCGCTTGGGGAAACTCATAGTCACCACAGGGTATTAAGTTTTTAAGTTCTGACTTTTTAATGCCTTTAATTGAGGAACGATCCATAATAATGTCGTACCCTTTGGCATCAGTCAAAGTCGCATCGGGTAGGAAAGTACCTTTGGACAAGAAGCTGGTTTTTGGGGACTCGGAATTATCTGGTTCAGCCCAATTACTCCTCCAGGCAAACCGAAATTGGAATGGACAATTGCCTTCTCCTCCCAATTGTTTGGCAAGTTGAGGCGAAATCTTGCCGTGACAGTCTCCTGTTTTATAATGAGCATACTGTGGATCTTCAAAGTCCACAATTTTAACTCGCAGCCCTGTAAAAGTTTCTGAGCCTTTGTAGCAATTACTAACTAGTAAAGAACCATAGCGACAGGCAGTATCGGGTTCTGTAGCGAATAAGCGTCTAATTTTTTTATGCAGTGAACCATCAGCAAAGTAATAACTATTGCCAGAACTGAAAGCTAACTTGCGTCGGATTCCATCCTGAAAGGTTCTTTGTCTTAAATGGTTGGCATCTTGATTTTTACTGTCAATTTTAACCAGTAGTAGAGATTGTAAATCTTCTGCTTCAAACATCTGTTCGAGCAGAGAATTTTTAATGATTTCTGGTTCAGATAAATATCTTCCCTTACCATTGTTATACGACCCATCAAAGATAGGTATACTCAAACCAGAACCTTCTAAGACTCTAGTGGTTAAATCCATTACCAATCATCTATTAGACAGCTTATCTAGCAAGCATGAGATTCCAATATTCACCTTGGCACGAAATTACACTCAATAAAATCATCCAAGTGGATAATTTACTGATTTCATGGCAGACGGTATCTTATACGGTATTAGCTCTGCTAGCAGACTTCCAAGAAAGTTAAATAGCTGAACAGTGCTTTTAATCGTATTATCATT
The DNA here is from genome assembly GCF_048836525.1 of Nostoc sp. CALU 546. NCBI lineage: Bacteria > Bacillati > Cyanobacteriota > Cyanophyceae > Nostocales > Nostocaceae > Nostoc > Nostoc sp. CALU 546. The sequence continues at coordinate 36,577 of NZ_JAWJTF010000070.1, read as the reverse complement.
TTTCCACTGTGTTACTTAAGGTACACAATTTTGAAGCTACCACTAAATTTTATGAATAAAAGAATTCAACGGCTAGAAGATGGTTTATTAGTAATGCTTTATGACGATGACCCAGATTCGCCAGGAGATGAGTTGATCGTTCCTTCTGATGATATATCCCAAGATGAGCATTACCCCGAATATGCTCATCTCAAACCTGGTGAAAGCATAATAATTAAGAAAAATACTATCAAACCTACATCAGGTTCTTATTATCCAAGTGGATATGATGATTTAGATGAATTCCTCAATAGCGATCCTGGGGCAATTGATCGACTAGGTGATGAAAGTTCAACTACTCGTGGTTGGCGTCCACCTGAACCAGATGAATCTTGGTAAAACTTCCCTTAAGAGGCACGCATTAATAAGTTACCTTTTTGAATAACTGAAAACCTTCATTATCAGTTTTTTTGATAAAGTAAGTAGGTTATTTAGGTACAAATTATTAAGCTCGATTTTCCAAAATTTTTATGCTGATAACATTTTTGAATAAGCTGTTTCCACAGGTAAATAAACTGTAAAAATACTGCCTTTCCCAACAGTCGATGAAACAGAAATATTTCCCTGATGGGCTTCAACAATTTGACGGGACAAATATAATCCTAAACCGTTCCCCCGACGTTGATGCTTGCCCTGTCGAAAGCGATCAAATAAGAGTAATTGTTCTTCTGGATTCATGCCAATACCTGTATCCTCTACTTCAATCGTTACCCCTTGAACAGTGGAATTGAGGCGAACTTCTACTGATCCAGCATCGCTGAAGCGAATGGCGTTACCAACTAAGTTAGTGAGTAGTCGGCGTAGTTCCAGGCGATCGCCTTTAACTCTAACTAAAGAAGCTTCAGTACCCTTTGTCAAGACAGCTTTGAGAGTTAAATGTTTAACATCAGCCAAAGGCATTAGTTCTTGCACTACTTGCTGACATAATTCCCACAGGTCAACCACAAAGAAATCCAAAGTTTTGCCTCCAGCTTCATACTGGTAAACTTCTAATAAGGTATCGACCATTGACAACAAAGTTTGGTTACTCTGAGCCATTTGTTCTAAAGATTCACGCATTGCTGATAAGGTATTGCCAAAAACACCTCTTTGCAGCAACTTTAGAAATTGGTCAGCAGCTATCAACGGAGTTCGCAGATCGTGAGTGAGGCGGGTCACAAAATCTTCCCGTCGCTGACTAAGGAATAGTTGTTCATCCATACTGTGTTTCAGTCTCAGCAAAGCCCGCACCCTGGCCAGTAATTCCTTCTTATCTACCGGCTTGCGAATAAATTCATCTGCACCTGCATCTAAACCTTTGACGACACTTGATTTTTCAGAACCTGTCACCAGCAAAATTGGGATAAAAGGTAAGTTTGAATTGTGCTTAATTTGTCGGGTAACTTCGTAGCCATCCATATCCGGCATCACCACATCTAGGAGTACCAAATCGGGAGGATATTCAGCAATTTTTAGCAATGCTTCAGCACCACTGTTAGCTATGATCACGTTGTATCCCTTCAGCTTTAAAGTGACTTGCAGCAAGCGGAGGCTGTCAGCTGAGTCATCCACCACCAGAATTTTTTGGTTTCTTTCTTCTGAAGTTATATTCCAAGATAAAGTGTTCTTCATAAAACGCCTTTAATAAACCTAATCCCTTCCGAGTAGAGAAATAGAGTATTCAAGCTAAATTTCGTTGGCAAAAGTGTAATTTCAACCGCCATGCTAAACACTACGCGGCGATTAACATTCATCAAAATTTTATAAAACTCAAGGTATTGTTCAACATAATTACTAATTCGTAATACTCGCCTCCAGCGAGAAACAAGGTACGTAATTTGTGATTAATAAACTGCTTATAGTCTCCCATCTCTACAGGTCACAACCTTATGATTGAGGTCTAAATTTCCATGCATAACATAATTACGAATTAGTAATTACGAATTGTTAATCTGGCTATGTTATGTGTAAGAGCCAAGGTTCTCGCTTAGAAATAAGCTACATCCTCCTCTAAGTGTGATGTGGACACAAGTCAGAATAAACTGTATTGGTTTCAGTTTAACTTCAGTGCTTTTATATTTTTTTATACTTTAGGAAGATTTTTTCAGAGAATTTTCAGATTAAACGGTGTCCATTTTGAACACTGGAGCTTTTTCAACAGCCAGTTGAGATATGTAGCCCTTGATATATGAACTTTTCAACTAATACTGTAAAAACTACTGGTTTCAACCTGGATGAGGTTTAATAACATTGAAATGCCGCTTTGCATCTCAATAGCCACATTTTGGCTAAATAGCTAAAATTTTTCGTCCAATGGAGTAATCCTTTCCTTGAAACCATATTCGACAGTTAAAAAAGTATAGTTACCAAGCTGCTGAGGTAAATGATGGTAGATATTCGAGTAGCAATTATTGAAGACCACAGCTTAACGCGGATTGGAATGCGTAGTTCTCTCAACGAGCAAGAAGGTATTCAAGTCGTGGGTGATGAAGCTACAGCATCCAATGGGTTGAAACTGCTTCAAAGTACAAAACCAGACATAGCGATCGTTGATATTGGCTTGCCGGATAGAGACGGAATATGGCTGGTGCAGCAGTTTCGGGAATCTTTAGTGTCGGAAACTGCTGCACAGACTAAAGTAATGATGCTCACTTCCTTTGCCAAGGAGCAGATGGTACTAGCAGCGTTTGCAGCCGGGGCAGACTCTTACTGTGTAAAGACAATTAAGTTCGAGTTGTTGCTGGAAGCGCTGCATATCACCCATGAAGGTCAGTCTTGGATTGATCCAGCGATCGCTCGTATCGTTCTCAAGCATACTCGTCAAGGAGCGGCGGCGGTAAAACCAAATGCTACTCAAACGGTGACGATCTCTGCAATTGACCCAGAGCAAGCAAGCATTCTGCAAGCAGATCCATTGACAAATCGGGAACTGGAAGTCTTGGAGTTAATTGTCCAAGGCTATAGCAATAACGAGATTGCCCAGAAACTCTATCTCAGCTTGGGAAGTGTAAAAGTATATGTGCGTGGGGTTTTGAACAAGCTTTGTGCAAGCGATCGCACTCAAGCAGCTGTATTAGCGTTGCGGGCTGGTTTGCTCAATTGAAGTCACTGTACAGTTGCTTCTGTACAGCGCTTGGTTGTTAACTTGAGAGGGGAGCGATGTCTACGACGGTCACTGAGCTTTGTCGTACCCTTCGGGATCTTGCTACGCGCAGCGTCTCGTAGAGAAGTGCGGGCTACGCCTACGCACAGGAGCGACCCAGGAGAATCGCCTTTATAATACTGACTTGCGTTGTATACAGAGATTTTCCGCTACCACTCTCTAAGTCGAAATAAGTAGCAAATCGTCGTAGTTTCCCCGTCGTCAATTGCAATAAATAATCAAATGCTTCCGCAGCAACTCGCTGGTTAATGCTCAAGGACTGGCTATTGAGCAAGGCCATTTGTTCACAGGACAAGTTGTTGTCTGCCAACTCTTCTGGTTGTGAAACCAGTAGATCGGGTTGCTGTATAGTTGGCGCAGGTAAGCGAAAGCAGCCTAAAGCTTCAAAATCATAGTCGTTGGGGTTAGTAGACAGATGAGAACCTAATAGTACCTGACCACTACGTTTGGAGTTGCCGCAATCCAAATGCCAAATGTGAGGCGCAGGGCGATGAGTGTTGTGCTGAAGTACTTGAGTAATTGACTCTCTGGCTTTGGCATTATCTACGCAAGCAGTGACAACAATCAGGGTATTGTAACTGGGAACAATCCATTTGGATTGGAAAGGTTGAGCGATCGCTGTAACTTCCATCTTCCAAGCCAGGGAGTAGCGCAGCGCCAACGTTTTAGCTTTGTTGAGTCCGATTTCTGCATCACAGAAGCACTGGCGTAAAACGTTAGCTGACTCAACACGATCCGGGTCAACAAAGTAGAGTTTCACCTGTTTACCTTGCTGAGAAAGAACTCTACCTAACCGAACCAAAGAAGGAGCCAACCAAGAACCAGTACCGCCACACCCAACTAGCCACAGTTCTATCTTCGAGTAGTTGACAGTCACGACAGGAGAAGCATTTGCCAAATCAAGATTTAGCTTCATAGTACGGTTGGTTAAGTTGATACAGGTATTGGCGAGGGGACAGGCATTTGCTAAATTGAAATTCACCTCCATAGCTTCTCCATTACATTTACAGGCGGTACATCGGTACTGTAAAATTTACAGCCAGATGAAAGTGAGACATCAAGCATAAAAAAGTCTCGATCAATGTCAAACACTGCTCTAGCAGGTACATCCCAACAGTGGCGAAACAGTCCAACCCGTAATTTAATCTCTGGTTTCAGAGTATTAACTCTACCTAGTACTCCATAGATGCGAAAGCCAGATTCATCAGCATTATCAGTGGTAGAGAAAAAGGCAGGTAAGGAACCGTGGGAATGGATGTCTACAGCCGCTTTCTGGTGGGAAGAGTTACTCCCAGAGTTAGTTGGCTGGCAGCTAGTTGGAGTTTGAATTTGCTCTGGGACTTGTAAATCCCAGCCTGCATCAGTACAGTGGAGGTGAAAGAGAATTTCATAAAATTGATTGCCAGCTTGATAACTCGACCGCCACATTTCCAGTAGCAGCGGTTTGGGAATTAAGGGAGTGACTTTGAGATAAGGTATTAGGTGAGGTAGCCCTTTGATAGTTTGGGAACACAAGCAAATGGGCATTAATACCTCTATACCAGGACGAATGGCTCTAGCAAAGATGCCATTTCCGGCATAAAGGTACTCTAGTCCACTGCTGGTGTGTGTTGGCAGAGATGAAGTTATGACAGTTTTGTAACCAATAATACCTTCAAGCAATGGGTTCATCGAGGATTTCCTGCACAAGTATAGCGACACTTTTCTGATTGCCGATAGGCACAAGGTCAGATACAGGATAGGTTGCACGTCTACATCTTTTGTGCAGTTTTAGAAGTTGGTGGCGAACATCCTTGCGGTATTTTTGTGATTTACTTATTGTTAAATGGTTAGTGAAAATACTGGAAATAAACAAATTCCAAGCATGGTTAATTGATAGACCATTAGCAGCAGGTGGTTCGTTCACTCCCCAACACACCTGTCCAGAACTGTAGACATTGGGTAGTGGCACATGAAAGGCTGGTGCTTGAGGACTAAACTCCTGTTCTTGAATTGCCCAAACCCAATACTTTAATCCCTTGCCCACAAACACCATTGCAGGTAGCGGAACGGTTAAAGATCCAAGTTCATCGCAATTGATTGTATGAGTGGCTGGTGGGATAAATTTTACCAAGTATGTGTCTGTACTGCCCGTACCCCAGCGCACAATTCCTGGTTCCATCCAACCAGTATCAATTGGTTCATTGCTGAAAGCAGTTCTCAGGGCTGCGGGTGAGATACATTTGTAAATATGAGCATCGGCAATTTCTTTGTCTCGGTGGTGGAAGATGTAAATGCCATCCAAAAACAGCAATTCCGCTTGAATTACTGGAGATTTTCGGGGAGGGTCTGCCAAAATTGCTCGTAGAATTTCGCTGGATAGAATTGGTGTCGATGTAACGTCGATTAACGTGGTTTCAATGCTTGTTTCCATAGTTTTAGTAGGATTTGAGCATGAGGTTTTAAGTCTGCTTCTAGCCAATCAATTAAGTCGGCTGCACAGTTCAGCATTCGGTCGGCTTGCTGCCATTTTCTGGTCAGTAAATCAATAGATGCTTTTGACCAAGGTAGAGAGGCGCAGTAAGGTTGGTAGTAATAATCGTCTGCGTACTCATCTAACCAAAGGTTTTTAGTTTCATGATCTAGCAGCTTTAAAGTTAAAGGCAGAAACTTTAAAGGATTATCTAAGTGATGACACTGCCGTTTCAGTTTTTTGTAGTCAATTTTGTCTGGGTGGTCGATGTCAGTGTAGGTAATTTCGTAAATTCCAAATTCACTATCAAACCAATCGCTACCTTCTGGGTGTATGTCATCGAGCCAACGGCGACTGTCATGGCTAAAAGGTAAAAGTAGTTGCCAGCCATCTTTGAGATGTTCAATTTCTCCATCCATTGTCCAGTCAATACCCATTGGGGTAATAGGAATGCTATGCAATCTTTGTTCGTAGGCTGTTTCTACAGTCCAGTGGGATAACGGAAATAGATGAGTGTAAATCAGTACAATAAATTCCAGTTCTCTGGGACTATGGCAATCTACATCTGTAGGTGAGTAAATAGTGGCTTGGCTAGCTTTCCATTCAGTGGGAAAATAGTGCTGATACAGTGCTAGTAAGGAGTAAATGTTGAGTTGAGTTTCCAGATAATCGAGTGATTCTGTGGCATCTAAGGTAAATTGGCACTGATAAAGACTATAAATTGCCTCTGCCATACTGTGGGGTACGAGGTGAGACATATTTTAGTGCAACTCGTTATTATGTGAATTGAAGAACAAAGAGACAGAGGTAGGTGTGGGGTCTACTTCAGCCGAAATGCAAATTGCTGTAATTTGGACAATAATTTACCCCTCAAGTCAATTTCTAACTCCTTTTATCAGCACTCAAAAACCTTCAGGGATAACGCTAGATGTAGGAGTGCAGGCTGTTAGGGATTTTAGGGTTTGGTTGAGTGACTCAGAAAATTCTGTTCCAGCTGCGATCGCTTCTTCAATCTGGACTGATAGCTGTCCTGCATTTTGCCAGTCAATTCCGGTTATGACCTGACGTTGACGCATTTGGTAGCACATTTGGACTGCGGGGTTGATTTCTTCAGGAGCCATTATCAAGCAATCTAGAGAAGAAGTACCTTTTTTACCGGGCTTCTTGATGATGTGAATGGGTTCTCCTGGTTTCCGCTCAATGTCTGCGTTTGCCAGTTCAGCACAAAGAGGAGTGAAAGCATCCCGTAGTAATTGGTCGTCAAAGGCGATCGCTTCTGGAATCCAGTGTTGTTGACCTTCGTAGATAACAAGTAATTTGTTACTATTTGTAGTAGTCATGGCATTTAAAACAGTGATATCTGCGTAGTATTACTGGCTGGTTTAGTAGTATCTGAGCTAGCAGTTTCAGTGCGAACTGGAGTCTGGGTAGTGGGTTTATTGGTTTTGACAGCTTTAGTCTGGGCTATATTCCGGCGAATTTGGCGATTAGGAAAATCGGCTTTGAGTTCGTCCAGTAGTTGAACAATTGGAGGGGGGAAATCACCGAGTTCTTCTTGATTGAGCATGGTAACTACAGGGAAATCACCATGACTGCTGGCAGCAATCATTACAGGTCTATCTCCTGTTTGTTCTGTAGGTAGTAGCGTGATGACAATTTGAACTTTGCATTGCTCGAAAATAAATGGTTCTGGTTGATTTACATTGTTGGTAGCAGATGTTTGTATCTCATCGTCGTCTAACTCATGAGAGTCGATTTCATCTTCGCCGTAGCTATTTTCATCGCTTACTGGTTCTAAAAGTTGCAAAAAGTTAGGTTTGCCTGCACGCAAGCGTTCCCTATCAAATAGCAATCCTAAAGCTTGGAATTGTTCTTCAGCAGTGGTTTTTCCCTGTTGTTCTGAAATGTAAGATTTTAAAGTTTCAGATGTAAGAGTGAGATTGGCTTTGACAATGGCCTGTTCTGGTGTTAGCCATTTTGCGGTCATAGCTTTTTTGGCCTTGTTAACTGGTGTGCAAGCGGTTGTGGCGGTAGCCAGAAGTAGAAACTGTTTTTGAGACTACGGTACTGCTAGACTAAAAGATATCCCCTTTGCTTTTCTTCGGGAGCCATGTCTACGGTAATTACCCAATCCCTGACTCTGGAGGAGTTTCTCAAGCTACCAGAAACAAAACCTGCAAGCGTTTACATTAATGGTGAGATTATTCAGAAGCCAATGCCAAAAGGGAAGCATAGCCGATTACAGTTAAGGCTATGCAACAGTATTAATGATGTTGCCGAAAGCGTGCATATTGCTTATGCCTTTCCAGAACTGCGCTGTAGTTTTGGTATCCGTTCAATAGTACCTGATGTAGCGGTTTTCAACTGGTCGCGTATTCCCTTTGCTGCTGATGGGGAAGCACCCAACGATTTTCTGCTTCCTCCAGACTGGACAATTGAAATTCTTTCTCCCGAACAAAGTTCAAATCGAGTCACAGGCAATATTCTCTATTGCTTAGATCATGGTTGCCAATTAGGTTGGTTAATAGACCCAGAAGATCGTTCCATTTTGGTTTTCCGTCCAAATCAACAACCAGAACTTTTGCAGGGTGATGAGCGTTTGCCAGTGTTAGCCGGGATAGACTTGGAGTTAACTGTTGCGACTGTGTTTGGTTGGCTAAAAATGAGCAGTTAGAGAAACAGATGAAACACTATTGATTTTAGGAACTAGGCTGAATTCAGTTACCTTTCAACTTGGTTTTTATAGGTTTAATTCCTCCCTGTCTGCCCGTCTTGATAGCAGACATAAGGAATGGAATATCTAACGCCTGCAACCACCGGATTACAAGAGTACAAGCATTATCTATACAATAAGTATTATATAGCACTTTTAACTACGTAACCTTGATGAGCGTAGGCGTAGCCCGCCGCAGGCATCGCTCTCTGAGAAAATTTTTTGGTTTGCTGGTACTATAGCTCGTGTGCTAATCTAAACATCGAAGGCAAGTATTTTCCCTATTACAAATTGTTGAGGATTAATTATGGAACCTATTTCTTTGATTATTACTGCTTTAAGTGCTGGTGCGATCGCTGCTTCTAAGGATATCGCAGGAACAGCTGTTAAAGATGCCTATCAGGAGTTGAAAAAGTTGATTAAGAAGAGGTTTGAAGGTGATCTTCTTGGACAAGCAATGGTAGATGCGAAACCAGAAGAAATCAAGCAAGCTGAAGGTTTATTAAAAGATAAAATTGTCAAAGAGGGAGTTGATAAAGACGCAGAAATTCAGAAGATAGCAGAAGAATTAATGGAGTTATTAAAATCGGAACAATCGGGTTCTGCATCTTCAAATACAACAAATATTCAAGCCAAAAATGTTGTCTCTCAAATAGGAGATCATGGCATTCAAAAAGATATTAAATTTAACTGAGGTTTAGGAAGTGAAGATATAGCAATTCTATTTGATTTTTAAATTGCTTTCACCAGAATCCCTCTCTTCAGGTGGAAAAAGTAAACAAGAAATATTACCACTAGTTTAGAATTGCTATAGCTTATGTCGGAACAATCAGAACAGATTCAGGCAAGAAATGTCGCCTTGCAAAAAGGAGATAACAATAAACAATACATTACATTTTTTAATGAGATCATTACCATTTCAGTTGATGTTATCAAAACCAAAACATTCAATCCAGCTTCTCCCTATAAAGGATTGAAAAAGTTTGAGGCAAAAGCAGCAGACAGTAAGCACTTTTTTGGACGAGATCAACTTATCCATCTTCTGACGCAAGAATTAGATCAGAATAATTTATTGTTGTTATTAGGTGCGTCAGGAAGTGGCAAGTCTTCGGTGATTCAAGCGGGGTTAATTCCCCGTTTTGAAGAAAAATTAGGTTCTGACTTTAAAACTTTTATTTTTAAACCAGATCGAGATCCCTTTCTGTCTCTTTTTATTGCTTTTTCTAGGGAATATGGTCAAGATAACGCAAATATAGCAAAAATAGAAAAAAAAGATACCTTAATTGAAATTGTTAAAACTCTAAAACCGAAAGAGCATCATTGGTTAATTTATATCGATCAATTTGAAGAAATTTTTCATCTTTCTGATGGAGATAAAGGGAAGAAATTTATTGAAGCCTTGGTGAATCTATATCAATTTTTAGAAAAATCTCAGGATCTTTCTGTCAAGCTTGTGATGACGATGCGGACGGATTTTTTAGATAAATTTAGTGCTTATCCTGAGTTAAAAGATATTACCATTACCCAAAAGCATATTGAAATGATCGCTGACATGAAACCGGATGAATTACGTCTAGCGATAGAACAACCCGCAGCACAAAATGGCGTGGTTTTTGAAGGTGGAGAAGATGGATTAGTAAAAGAAATTATTATTGATATTAAAGATCAACCTGGATATTTACCTCTATTACAATATACCCTGGATTTACTGTGGAAGAATGATAATAATGTTGCCCAAGATAGAACCCTCAGTATTAGTACCTATCGCACTTTAGGAGGAGTTAGAGGTGCATTACAGCAGCACGTTGAGGCGATTTATTTAACCCTTTCGGCCGATAAACAAGAAGCGGTGAGAAAAATCTTTTTAAAATTAGTAGATGTGGAGAGAAATCAAGAATTAGGCACATTGCAAAAGGTAGTGAGTAAACGGGCAAAGGTGACTGAATTTCAAGGAGAATTAATTCAAGCTACTCTGAAGAAACTGATTGATAATAATCTCATCGTTTCTCAAGCAACTATAGAAGGAGAAGCTACAGTAGAAATTGCCCATGAAATTCTTTTAAGTTCGTGGGAAACTTTGCGAAAATGGATAGCTGATGCTCATCAAGTGATTGCGATTAGAAATGATTTAGTCAAAAGTTTACATCGGTGGCAGGAAACGAAGAAAAAAGATCCTCAAAATGCTTATAATGATTTTTTAACAGGGTCTTTATTAGCAGAAGCAAGAGAAAAACGTGATAGCAAAACTTTTGATTTAGTATTAGGAAAGTTAGAACCAGAGGAAGATCAATTTATTGAAGCTAGTATTAAGTATCATAATCAACGCCAAAAAGTTGAAGCAGAACGACGACAGCGAACTATCCAATGGCTCTCTGGAGGTTTATTAGCAGTTTCTATTTTAGCTGGTTTAGCTGGATGGCAATGGAAATTATCAGAAGATGCACGCACAGCTACAAGGCTTGAGTTTGAAGGTGTAAATGCCCTCAATAAATTTGAAGCTGATCAAGATATAGAATCTTTACTTTTAGCAATACGATCTGGAAAAGATTTACAAAGCGAAGTAAATGATAGCCGTTCTTTAAAAGATTATCCTGCCGTTAGTCCAATTTTAGCTTTGCAAACTATCTTAGATCGCATTCAGGTTCAAAATCAGATTATAGCTTCTCAAAATTCTGATTTATTAAAAAGTTTCCCAAATAAATCTGCTTTGAAAAATAAATTGGCTGATTTTAATACAGGTCATGGAAAAAGCATTATTATCTACAACTCCGACATACCTAATTTTATTACATTAGGAGAAAATGGGACAATCCGTTTTTGGCAATCACTGCAACAACCAATAAGTCCTGCTTTTAAAATTACTGATTCTTTTGATATTAATAATTTTCAAGAATTTAAAAAAATATGGTTTAGTCCTAATTTACAAATGATTGCTGTTATAAATTTATCCGAGGATGGTAATGGTGGTATTAATTTTTGGGATGTAAATGGAACAAAAATCGGAAATTTTCGTAGTAGCCAGAGGTTCTTTACTACTACAAACGTAATCTTTAGTCGTGATGCCAAAAATATTGCTGTTTTAGAACAGCTTGATGGCGGTGAAGGTACACAAATTTTACATTTTCTGAAATATATTGACTCAAATCAGATTGTACATATTGCTCAATCTATACCTGGTTATTATGGAGAAATACAATTTAGTGAAGATGGGCAACATATTCTCACTGGAAAATTATCTGAATATCCAAACTTCGTTCAAGTCTGGAATTCACAGCCGGGATTACAAATTGTGCCAATCGTAAAAAAGATATCAGAAGAAGCTTTTGGAGAAGTTTTTAGTAATGAATATTTTAGTAGCGAGGAGGAGCAAAACCTTTCTCCAGAATGGGCTGATGGGAAAGTTAAACTGCAATTAAAAAATAAACGTATAGTTGAGTTAGAAGGTCAGCAGAATTGGTTTAATACCGTAATTATCAGTCCAGATAAACAACGGATTGCCACTTTAGATGAAGATGGAAAACTTCGATTTTGGAATTTATCGGGTAAACTATTAGAAATTTTAGAAACTTCTAAAACTAGAATCAAAAAAATAATTTTTAGTCCCGATACTCAATATATTGCTACTGTAGAAGATACTGGCTTGATTCTCAGACGGGCAGGATCTAACTACAAAATTATCTCTCAAATTAAAGGACAAGAAAGTTGGTTTTCCAGCATCAGTTTTAGTCCCGATGGACAGAGAATTGTTGCCGGAAGTCATACTAACAGATTGCTAAGAATTTGGGATTTGGCAGGGCGTAAACTTGCTGAATTAAAAATTACAGATCCACGTGTTTATGCAAAAATCAATGAGGAGTTGGATACAGGAGATGGATATTCTCTAAAGGTGGGTTTTACCCTTGATAGTAAATATGTTGTTATTACTACATTAGTAGGTAATCCTATCCTACTTTGGAAAGTAGAAGGATTAGATGATTTATTAACGAAGGGCTGTAATTGGTTAGATGCTTATCTCAAAAATCCTGATATTAGTGAAAGCGATCGACATATCTGTGAGGGATCTACAAAGAAATAAAGTATAAGTTAAAAATTAAAAAGGAAATCCACATCCTTAACCGGACTTTCTTCTAAAAAAGCTCAAACACTTGATATAGAACAATTCTAGCTGTTCCATATCTATCAACTATATTTTTTCAACTAATTATAATTTGAGGGGAACTACAAGACCTTGAAAGGACTAGTTCTAATTACGTATTTAAAAATAGCAAAAACTACTAATTCTTTAGTGATGGCTCTTTGGAGAAACCCTTTTTGCTTGACGTATAAGTAGCAGCCAACAAAACAGTAAAATTTCTGCTGTTGGCTGATAAATTAGTTAAAGCTATTGCTAAGTTAAAAGCGAGTCTTTGAAGTCATGAATTGCTGTTGCTGTCAAAGCATAGATAACTCGGCGCTTACGTATGATGTGAGTGCCATCTACAGGAATACCTTTCTTCCAAGCAGCAATAATAGCTTTCTTGTCTGCTGAGTAAACAGTCTTTTCTCTGCGGTATTTTGGAGACAATTGTTCTGCATCTATCAGCACCTCACAACTTGGCGGATTTTCTTGAATTGTGATGCGAAGTGAATTACCAATCATTTGCTCAGGTAGAATTCCGGTGGCGGTTTGTTCTAAAATAGTTTCATCTAATTTTTGTCGCCAGCGTTCTAGTCTTAATAGTGCTGATTGATGTACAGCTTTTAGATGTTCTAGTCGTTGCTTAATAGCCGTTATTTCAGCATCCAGTTGCAATGCTAATTCTGCTTGGATATCAACAACTTCTTCCTGAACTTCCTGAGTTTCCCAAATAGCGGTGATGATCTCAGCTTCTTCTTCAGGAGTCTGGCAATTAGTTAGCTGTTCCCAGAGATGAGCAGCAGTTTGGGAAAGTCCTGCTAAGGATTGTTGAGCGAGTGCTAAATTCATGACTACCACTCCTCACAAGCTTGGTAATATTCATATTCAGCTTCAATCTGTTCTAAGATAGCTATAGTGCCTGAATCTAAATTAGTATTGAAAGATAAATTGGAAGTGACCTTTTGTGTAGGGTGAAGATTTGAAATGGGAGGAGTAACTAATTGCGCTTTAACTTTCGTGAAAATTGCTGTTAATTGTTGCATTGCTTTGGTTATTTAACACCATCAATGTTGGCGCGATAGCGCACCTATCTGTGTTGGTATTCTCCCAAATTTTTAGGAATTAACTTAATTTCAGATTATTGTTATTTTGTCAATGTCAAGCGTTGAAACTACAAATAGATATGAAGCTCATCAAAAAATCGGAAAAGCTACTCCAAGAAACAAAAATCATCGAGGAAACACAAGAACAGAATTTTCAAATTGACATTATTAATATGCAAGAACCAATGCTTGAAGAACAGCCACAAATAGGTGGAAGTAATAAGGAAGCTAACTATATTCCAGCACGTGATAATCCTATAGTCCTTTCTGTTGGTAAGACGGGATGGCAAGTTTCTGATATTTGGAAGGATATTAGATTAGATAAATTCTAGTTATTGTCTTGATGTTGTTCTTCTTGATTGCTAAAAGTTTAACAAACGTGTGGTTATGTTTACTGGGTACTATCCAATTATTCTTTATCCACCACTAGTGAGACGTTTATACACTAAAGATTCTACAAGTCAGGAGCATTTGAAAGCTTCGTTTCAAGGATGTGTTCAATTACCAAATGGAAATGGTACGGCCAAGCAAGGTGTCAGTGAAAAGCAATTTTTTCGCCATTTACTGTGTGCTTTTCTAGAGAATCTTATCTGTCAAGCGGTGGAATTTGAAATTCCTGGTTCATCTCGACGTTACTCGGCTGATTTTATCCTTTACCATCGGTTTTCTGGGTTAGCTCTCGATATTGAGATTGATGAACCTTATGCTGGAGATACAGGTAAACCTCACCACTGCATTGATGTTGATGATGATAAAATCCGTAACCGTTTTTTCTTAGAGCGCAATTGGGGTGTGGTGAGATTTGCAGAAGTTCAGGTGGTACGTCATCCTTGGAGTTGTTGTAAGGCGATCGCTCAAATCATCGCTAGATTAACTGGAGATGATAGCGTGTTCATATTATTGCAAAGATTGGCTGATGTTCCTTTACAAAAACAGTGGACAAAGCGTGAGGCTAGGCTGATGGCTAAGAACAATTATCGTCAGTCTTATTTACCAAAAATGGGAAAGTAAAACTAGAGATAGTACCTTCAACGAAGAGGCTGTTGGTTGGGGGCAGGGAGCGGGGGAAATGACCCCATCCAAGAGCCGTGAAGCGGAGTGGAACATGGGTCTGAGTTCCCCACTTCTAATAAGTGGTTCTCGAATTGATTGGGTCGAATCCCCCTTTCTGTTCCTTCTCCCCTGCTCCCTGCTCCCTGCTCCCTGCTCCCTGCTCCCTTGCCTCTTCTTCAATACTCATCTTTAATAATCATATAGTCTCCCCAGAATAGGGCTACCGTGTACACACAAGTATTTTAGAGTTGTCCCACACCGGTTTAATCCTGTACAAAGATATGTGTACACGGTAGATTATGGGTAAAAATTGGAAGGGTATTACATCGATTTTGTCAACCTCGCGTTAACTAATCTTTTTGGTTTTCTTACGCATTGCTTTTTTGATTTGCGGTGTGACTTCCACTTACGAATGCTCATGACAATTGAGCCAAAGTCCCGGCTGGCAAAGGCTGTTGTTTTATTCGCACTGTGCCAAATTGTATCTGCCTCAGTTGGTTCGAGTGGAGGTTTACAGCGATCGCAATATCGGTCAAATAGTTGGCGTGGTTCAGGATGATAAGCGATTCGGTGTCTAGTGAGTAAATTAGATGTACCCAGTAGGTTACGAGCTAATTTGTAGCCAGAATTGTTTCTGTTTCCCTCAGATTCGCCATAAGTCAGTAAAGTGCGATCGCTCAAAGTTAAACAGATAGACAAAGGAACAGACACTCCGCTAGCGCGTAGTTGTTTAAGAGATGAGCCATTATCTCTGGTTGTAGCCTGTGTTACTGTCCCTCGTCGGCAATGTAAGGTTGGGCGAGGTGCAGTAATAGAATGTTGCAGTAGCGCTGTTTGTGGGTCGATAACTTCTCCATTTTTTGCTCTTGTGAGAAGTTGCACCCACTTACGCCAACGTTGCTCAGAAAGTTCGTAGGGAAATAAGGCTGTAGAATCAAATGCGGTTTCTAGTTCTTCGACATTATACTGACAGTTTGACCAATGCTCTAGGGTAATGGGGATGGTTGCACTCAATATTCCATCCACCACCCGTCTGCGAACCATACCTGGCAGTCTCATGGAACGAGCTAAGTTGCAAATGGCTGGATCTGCGTTTTGGATAATCGTCAGTTGGCGATTGAGGTACAGCCATTCAGCAGGATTCAAGGAATGGCTGCATTTAAAGTAAACGTGCAGGGATTTCCCACCTGTGTAAACAACGGCGGCGGGTTCCAAGTTGATTTCGTCCTTTAGCCGAACTACAGCTTGTCGCTGCTCACTCAATGCCAAATCATCAATTTCGTAGAATAAACATTGGCATTGACTAACGTGGTGATTGCTGATTCCCTTGTCTGGTTGGTTGGGGTAAAAGCTGACTGTAGCACCAAGATATGACATTTTAAATGCCAATGCCCAACCATCAGCATAGCGTTTAGGTGTTAGTCGCCAGCAGTTGTTGCCCTGTTTGTCTCGACCTCCGTAAGTGCAGCAGTAGAGTTGAAATCCTCGCTGGGTTATTTTACCGCAGAGAATGTAATGGGAGTAGACAAATTGACCATTGCGACAGTAGTTATTCCAGTTTTTAGGTATTAGGTCTGTGGGCAAGTCCCAAGAAATCCTGAGCCAAATTTTGGTTCCGGTGGTAAAGCCTATTTGTCTGAGAAATTTAATAGTTGTTTGTCTGGGATTGAAGATCATGCCAGTTACGCCTAAAGGTTCATTTCCCAGTGGCGCAATCGCGCTCTATTTAATAATCCTTTTATCGGCATTGGTGAATCAAAGGATAAATAATCAACCGCCAAAACGCTACGAACGCCAAGAAACAGAATTTTACATTTGTTTGAGAAAATCAAATTATCCCACAAGTATGCAACGCCCCTTTATCTAGTAAAGATTTCAGGCGTATTATTCTGTGTAAGCTCATAGACTATTAGTATATTTTATTACTATTAATTAATACACCTGAAATTCCTATATTGTGCGTTATATATGGAATAATCTCGTCTTTTATTACGTATGCCAGTAGAAGCTAAAATCTATCGAATTCTTATTGCTAGCCCTGGTGATGTTATTGAAGAAAGAGAAATCATCCGAAAAGAAGTTGACCGATGGAATGCAATGCACGCCGAGGATATGAAAATCATCCTGATGTCCATTGGTTGGGAAACGAATTCCACACCAGATTTGCGAGATTCAGGACAGGAAGTTATCAATCGTCAGTTGGTTGATAAGTGTGACCTTTTAATTGGTGTTTTTTGGACTCGTTTGGGTACACCCACTGTATTAGGTGGAACTGGGACAGAAGTTGAAATAGCGCGAGCTAGGAACGAAGGTAAACGTTGCATGGTCTACTTTTCTGACAAGGAAGTTTCACCTTCTAAAATTGACCAAGAACAATATAGACAAGTTCAAGAATATTGGAATAAATTACAGCCAACAGGATTAGCAAATCGCTACAACAGCATTGAAGACTTTAAAGAGAGAGTCCTTCGACATATTACATCAGCTGTTCAGGAAATTGCCAGAGAAGACAAAGAGCGAAGAGCCGCAGAACAGGAAGCAAAAGTTACTGAGCAAGCAATTGGTCTACCTATTCAAACAATACCAACCGCTTCCAACACAGAGATATCATTCAACACTCTCTCTGAAGCACAAACTTCAGTCAAAACATTGCTAGATTCACGCTTCGGTGTTCAAGATATGGAGGATGCCAAAGAGCAAGAAATCGCCAGAATACAGTCTGTACTAGCTTCACCTGATTTTGGTGAATTATTTTCTCGACAGCCAAGTGTCGAAACTATTCCTGCGATCGCGCAAATTCTGGAAGCAGCTACAACACCATCTATGTATGCACTGGCAGCAATCGGAAGATATGCAGATGAAACTTCACCTGAATGGCTAGATATTGCTGGAGACTGGATTGAGCGACTCAGCACTAGAAAAATGCAAAGTTACGACTGGGCGAATTACATCAAAACTTATCCTGGACTCCTTCTATTATATACGCTGGGAATTTCAGCTTTGCGTGCAGGTAAAATAAACTTCTTACAGGAAGTGACATCTCGCCAAGTTTACTTACGTGAATATAATCGTGATTACTCTCTACTAGATTCAATAGATCCAAGATATGTGTTCTATCACGATATTTCACAAATGATCGAACCCGGATTTGAACGTCGATTTACCCCCGTTAGCGATCATCTTGCTCTGTTGCTGAAAAGCAAGTTTTACGCTAAAGAAGAAGAAGGAAGATACTTAGACTGGTTTGATTTCTTTGAATTTTTACTTTCCTTTAAGGCTATTCAAACTAAAGAACATCCTTATTTTGGATCATTTATCTGGCGTTGGGAAACCAAAAGATTCATGTTCAAAATGATTCAGGATGCAGCTGTACGGCAGGGAAGGTATGGATCTGGCATATCAGACTTATTTGGAGGTGATGCCAAACTGAAAGAAACTGCTACACAGTATGACGAAATTGCTAGTCAATCTAAAATAGATTATGGGCGTGCAGTTCCTCCAAATTACATCAGTCATCTGATTCAACTTGCAAAAACAGGTACAAGAGTCTCAAGCTATGAGGAATTAGTAAACATTCTTTCTCCCAAAAGATAGCATTATCTAGTCAATACCGCTATTACTCTCTTAAATTAGATACTTAATGAACAATAAATTTACAGGTGCTGGCATTTACTTCACGTTGTTCAGAAAGCTTGGATTCAAAGAATTCGCGATTTCTTTTTCTAGCAACTTTGGCGCGTTTTGGTTATTTATTGAGCCAGCCAGTTTTTTTATTCCCGAATATTTCAAATTTGGCTTATCTGGTTATTTTGGTCTGGTTTTGATATCTCTGACTTTTGCTATTGTGCAAAATTTCCCTCGAATATCTGCATCATGTAGCCTATCTTCACCAAATACAGATATAGAGATTAAAATTGGGGATATCTTTCTAGAAAATGAACATTTAGTTATTGGATTTAATGATGTCTTCGATACAGAATTGGGAGAAGTCATCAAAGACTCCAGCGTTCAAGGGCAATTTCTTAAACGAGTTTATAGGGGTAAACAGGATCAACTTGATGCAGATATTGAAACTGCTCTTCAAGAACATAATAGTCATCGCAGGCAAGATCCGGGTAAAACTCGCGGAAAAGGTTGGCGGTATCCCATTGGGACTACAATCACACTTGGTTCTTACGAAAAAAGATATTTCCTCACTGTCTATGGGTATATGAAAAACGATTTAACAGTTGAATCAAATGCTGATTACATATCAACTTCACTGGATAAACTCTGGCAAGAAGTTCGTCTGAAGTGCCACGGTACAAATGTAGCAATCCCAATTATAGGTTCTGATCTGGCTCGTAGTGGTCTGTCTAGAATGCAATTATCTAAGCTGATAATAACTTCATTCATTTTGGAATCCAAAAGAAGATTTATTACACGAAAGCTGACCTTAATGATTTACCCAAAAGATTTGGATTCTGTTAATTATTATGAACTAAAGAAATTTTTAAAATCAATTTGCTTTTAAAACAGAAGAGATAATTTTATGGAGCGCAAAATTATATGCTTATTTATTGTATTTATTGAGTTTCTTATACGAATACATAACTAATTGTTAAAAATATTTATTACACTCCTATGTCCAAAGTGAATTTGTTATTAAAATAATTTTTGAACCCGAGGGATATAACAAGCTTGAATTTAATAAACACTCTTGATGTTTCAATGCTCAATTATCAATAATCTTCAAAGTCGTGTATATAAAGTAGAATGCCACAAGTAGAGAAGATCAAGATATTCCTGGCTTCGCCAAGTGATGTACCTAAAGAACGTAACTATTTAGTTAAAGTAATAGATGAAACTAACCGTACCATTGCTGCTAGTAAAGGAGTAATGCTGGAAGCAATCTGCTCAGAAAAGAATGCCTTTCCAGGTTATGGCCAGGATGGTCAAGCTGTTCTCAACCTGCAAATTGGCAAAATGCAAGAGTATGCGTTGTTTGTTGGCATTATGTGGAACCGCATCGGGACTCCAACACCGCGCGCTGAGTCTGGGACAGTTGAAGAATTTGAGCGGGCTGTTAAATCGTTACAAAAAAAGGGGCAGCCTGAAATATGGTTTTACTTTCGACAATCAGCAGCACAACTTAATACGGAAGAAGCACTAGAACAACGACGAAAGGTACTAGCATTTAAGAAAAAAATTCAGGGAAAAGCATTGATCCGAGAATACTCTGCTCCTGCAAACTTCCGAGATCAATTCCGTGAGCATATATTGTTATGGTTAAGCAAACGTGAAAGCAAAACTCTCCAACCCAGTGTTATTGCTTCCAAAAACAGTAAATTATCACCCACAGTCAATAATACTTCAAAATCTTCGACTACTAAAGTAGCTAGTCGTAGAAAATCAAATTCATCCTCCACGCAGAAAAGCACACAATTAAAGTCATCTTCCACAGTAAAAAAACAATTACCTACTAGAAGTAGTTCCACAACTCGTTCCAGAAAAAGCGTTAGCAGTTCAGGTGCATGGGTTTTACTAGATGACAAATTCTTCTTAACTGAATCTGTTGACACTCAAGCAGATCAGAGTTTGATACTACACATTTCATCGGCTGATCCAACACAAGAAGCTGCCTTACGTAATCTGCATCCAGAACAACATTATTATAAAAAGCAAATTTCCTATGCTTACCAAAACGAAGCAGCAATAATGCAGGTAAAAAGTGTTCTCCCAAAATCTATAAGGGGTAAGACTACCTTTGTCCTTACCTTAAAGCCATATTCACAGGCACAAGGAAACAGCATGATGGAGATGAACTTCAATGGCTATAGCACAGACCAGATTGCTGAGTTACGTGCACGTTTTCTATTACTCAACGAACTACTCTCTCCTAGCCAGAACAAAAATGATTATTCAATGCTTAATTCCTTTATTAAGGGTTATGACAATTCCGTCAAAGTAGAACAATGTGTTTTTCTCAATTTATGGACGAGACTGAAAAATGACCCGCAGCTTTTCCTAACTCATGCACGTCTTGCAGCAATTTATCATTTAAAAATGAGCAGTACAGTTGAACATATATTAGAGTTGAAACTTACTCTACTCAAAGATAATATACTATCTGTTCAGTTTCGTGGGCAAAGAAAGCAAGCTTACAGTAATCAAGAACCTGCTATCATTGAAGTAAAAGGTAATTGCGATCTGAACATATAATAAAATGTCCATAGGGAAGATTGGATAAATTGTAGTAGTATTCAAAACAAAAGCCTTGTCGTGTTTTTTATGCAGAACAAATAATTTTGTCTTGCTTGTCAAAGATAACTATGAATTTGCTAAAGTTCCCACCTTTGTGGCTGTGGTAATTCACTCTTTCTGAGTTGCAGTTTGCTCAGGGTTAACATTCCATTCCAACCTATTTGACCTGGAGAAACTTGTTTAGATTGAGGTAGTTCAGCCAGTATCTCAGCTATCAAGTTCTCAAATTTCTCATTATCTTTAAAAGCGATGACCACTGTATCGAGCGATCGCAAAAATTCTAGAGGTATTTGCTCGCTATCGCCTACACTCCAATACAATGTAGGTTTGCGCTTTTCTTTGTCAACAGTTGATTCTAAGGCAATGACAGAGAGAACTTCAATCGGGTCACTTAGTAGCACTGCTCTTTCTACTGTGGCATCTGTAGCAATCCAAAAACTACCTTTTTTTGTCGGTTCAGAGTTCAGGGGAATGGCGGTGAAGTTACCTGTTGGTTCTAGCTGCTTGGCAAGAGTTGGAAGATCATCGAGCGTGCGTTCCACAAATATTGCTTGACCTGTTTGACTTGCATAGAGCCAACCCTTTTCATACAGTTCTGTGAGCAGAGAATTGGGTAAATTGTACTGCTGGCTTAACTTTAGGCGTATTTGCTCCCAGTTTGTTGGTTCTGGTATAGGCAAGGAGTTTGTTTGAGTAACTGCTGGCGTGGGATTTTCAACAGCTTGTTCTATAAGTTTCTGGATACGTTTGTCATCCTGTTTTGAAGGCACTGCTGGTGTAGAATTTTCAACAGCTTGCTCCATCAGTTTTTGGATGCGTTTGTCATCCCACTTGGGACTGTAGTTTACACCTCGATGCTTTTGTAAACCAGGAAAGGTATATGCTTTACCCAGATGCGTACCACTAAAAGCCACACCATCAAGTTGATAACTAATGCCTTTGACAATGCCTGTGCGAGTATAACCAACACGGACATTAATACCTTGTTGTTGCGTTCGCTCTATTAACTCTGGCATAGTGGGATGATCGTGTGTTGCTTGGTCGAGCGATCGCTGAAGTCTGACTCTAACGCTTTCCTCTCCAGTTCTGGCAATGTGCCTACGTTCGCCAGTAGTTGGACTATGCTTATCTTTTTCCCAACTTGGTTGCACCGATTGCAAATTGTATTCCTGCTCCAACTTGCGAATTACCGCTTCACTTCTGCGATCGTCCCAGCTATCAGAAACTGTAGTGCCATCTAATTGAATGCGACTGGCAGCAATATGTATGTGTTCATGAGTCCGGTCAGTATGCCGCACTACGACATATTGGTTCATATCAAAACCCATTGCTTGCAGATACTTCTGGGCGATTTCATCCCAAGTATCATCATCTAAACTCTCTTTGTGGGCCAAACTGAGACAAGCGTGATAAACAGCCCTGCTCACCTTCGGGTTTAATCTTCGAGATATACCAAATTCAGCTGCTAATTCCCGTGGGTTTGTTCCTTCCATATTCCCACCGATTTGTCTTGCTCCATCTTTGCCAAAGAGGTAGTTTAGCAGTCCCCGGAAACTTTTACCTTTGATGTGCTTACCAATCATCCTTCATCTTGTAAATCAGTAATTAAATCAATTTCAGCAATCTCTCGCCGTACCTGTTTCACCAAATCTCTTACCTGTGACAACAATGCTCTATCTACGACCACAGGCTCTCCCATGAGTACTGAAGTATTGATTGCTTTAGCTATTTGGTTGAGGTTGTTACCTATTTTCCCCAACTCCCAGTAAGTTTGGCCTGCTACTTTGGTGACACGCCTGGGCAATCTATTTTTCAGAGTCTTGGCACGAAACAACTCACTCATAGTGAGATTATTTTCATCTGCCATTAGCTGTGCTGTCTCGTATTCTGCCAAAGTCAGTCTAATGTCTATCCTGTGTGAGCGTTTCTGTCGCATTATTGATGCATTAGTCATTAGCTGTTTTAAGTTTGACGACTGCACTATCATTTGTCATTGACCAAGCGGTTACTTACGATTCTGGATCAATACCAAGAGGCGGCGCAAGATAGTGGAATGCGATCGCCTACGGCAAGGCGTAGCCCATCGTGCAATTAAAAAGCTAATCCGCCCAAACCTTGCAGAAATTTTCCAGGCTGAACTCCTAGAGAGAATTTTCGTATCATCTTCCCCTCTGTCACGGTGGTTGACCTACTTAGGTAGGGGAACCGTGAAAGGAGGGCAAGTTTGTTGCCGCACCTGGGGGGTGCGTTTTTTCTCCCCAGAAAAAATGTCCGGACAGCAACATAGCTTGCTACTCACCAAAGGTTTTTTTGGGCTACTCAAATTAAAAACATCAGTGGCATTGAGTTGGCATTTAAGCGGCACTGAATTGGCATTTTTTGACCATTTTATTGTCAATAAGCTTAGTTCTTGATAAGAACAATATATACATAATGTATGCAGTGGCGTTGAATTGGCGCTCAATTGGGATTGAATTGGCGCTCAAGTGACGCTTAAGTGGCGTTGAATTGGCATTTGAGTGGCGTATTTTTGAATAGAATTCAATAGCATAAAGATAACTACTTGAGAAAATGCAGCAAAAAAATAACCAATGAGCTAATTTTTCGCCTTATAAAAATGGTCAGTGGGTAGATTGGCATGATTTCTATTTGCACTTAACTTAAAGGAAAGCTTTTAGGTGAACCACAGTCAATGTCAAACTTGATAGTCAGTTTTGACCCTGGTGCTTCCTTGACCAAGATTGTTTACGAACTAGCAACTGAAGGCAAACCATGTTTGATGACAATGGAACCAGAAATGCTGAAGTTGCCTCAAAGTTCGATTGACGCTTATATGTCGAGTCGCAAGGGTTTGGAATCTCCTAAACCAGCAGATGAAGCTTGGGTGTCAAGTTCTGCGGATGGTGATACACAATGTACGGTAGTTGGATTCCTGGCACGGCAGTTTTCAGCATCTGCCAGACTCGATAAGCTCAAGTACGAAACCTCAATTCACAAAGCCCTAGCGGTTATTGGTGCGATCGCTCAACACAACAAATTGCCTAACAGGTTTTCACTATCACTTACTTCACTACTGCCCTATGGTGAATATCAAAACCGCCAAGCATTTGAGCAACAATTGCAGTCTGCACTCAAGGATTTTAGGTTTCGGGGTCAAAGGTTGCGGGTGAAACTGGAGCGATTCGAGTGCTTACCCGAAGGTGCAGGATTAGCAATGATTCGCCAACGCCAGAATGGTAAAGAATGGTTCAATGCCCAAACCATTGCAGTGCTAATGTTCGGTCATCGCAATACCAGTCTTCTATTATTTGAACGGGGCAAGATGACGGCGGGTTACACTAATGGGCTGGGCTTTCACCAAATGGTAAAGCGAGTAATTGAGCGCACATCTGGACAAGATGCCACTGCTTTGACCTCTGCCATCTATGCAGCCGGTTCAGATATCACGACTGATAACCAAGCAATTCGCACTCTGGTCAAAAGCAGAGAACCTAAAAATATTGATTATGAATTGCAGATGATTGTTAATGCCATTGCTACTGCTAAAGCTGAGTATTGGTCTAGGCTTTACGATTGGCTGGAATCAACTTTACCTGCGGTGAACGAGGTGATTTTGAGTGGTGGCGCAGCATTGTACTTAGAGCAAGAGTTACAAGACTGCTTTCAAGAAATTTCCACTTATTGGGGTGCTGACTTACAGCAACAGGTACAAGAAGTATTCAAGGATAAAAGTAATGATTATTGCCATACTTTCCGGGAACAGGAAGCTTTGTCGTTTAGGTTGATTGATGCGTTTGGTTTGTTTATGCGGTTTAGAGCGCAAATCGAGAAGGTAGCATGACTACAAATAAAAAACAACCCAAAAATAATGACAATAATAGACAGCCCAATAGTAGCGGTAGTCGCAGACTGTCTGAACGAACTGATACTGACAGACAAAGACAATATAAAAATTTGACTCTTCGGCTTCGTGCTTACTCAAATACTGTTGATGCAAAGCTAATTATATATTTGCAAAAAGGAAATGGAGTTAGTACTAGCAAAGAGATGGTATTACAGGCATTACGAATGTGTTGGTTGCCTTTAGCATATCAAGCTCAAGCAAATACGGATGTAGAAATTAGTGATAAAGAGGTGCGTCAGGTAGGGTTAATTTGTTGTCATGCCCTGGAGCAACATTTGGCCTATTTGCGAATGGAACTAGGATTACCACATAAATCAAGTGATGTTTTGCCTGTACCTCTCAGCACTATGACCAATCCTCAGACGCTTGCTACTATGTTCGGGCTAGAAATTGGTAATAGCGGTGGTATTGATGATGAAAATGATAGTAATGCTAGCGCTAAAGCTAAAAGTAAAGGCAATGGCAGTAGTAAGAGTGACAACCAGCCAAAACACAAAATAGATTCTGATTCCTTCATTCCTGGTGAGGGGTCTTTCTATGATGAAACAGACGATATGTTTGAGAATATTTAAGTATTTATTAATGCACATTTAGTCAAATCACAAAGGAGATTTCAGATGGCAGCAATTCACTTCATTGATGGTGAAAAAGGTGGAGTTGGCAAGTCTTTGTTTGCACGGGTTATGGTGCAATACTGCATTGACAACAAACTCTCTTATGAATTGGTAGAAGCAGACCAAAGTAATCCAGATGTGGGCGCATTTTACCCAGACAATCATAAAATAGCAGTTTTTAGCGAATCAGAGCGTAAAGCTTACGATGCTGATGAAATTTTTAATTTAGCGCTAACAACTTCTGTCATTGTCAATTTACCTGCTCAAGTATACCCAGCAGTAACTGATTGGATTGAGCGTAATCAAATCCTAGAACTTACTGGGAAAAATAAGGTCAAAATATACAAATGGTTTGTTTGTAGTGGTGGATATGACAGTGTTCAATTATTTATGCAATCTCTCGAACGCTTTGAGAACAAGATTAAGCATATATTTGTACGCAATTATGGTTTATGCGATGACTGGAAACATGTAGATGGACGTAAGAATTTACAGGATTTAATCAAAGCTCATAAAGTAGCTGTCATCAATTTTCCCAAGTTCAGCTATCGAGAGCGGGATATCCTTGATGCCAATCAGATAAATTTTTCTGCGGCTAGAGATTATGGAGAGTTAGGCGTATTGGGTAAGCAGCGATTACACAATTTTATCAAAAAAGCTTCTGAGGAAATTGAGAAAGCTAAAGTTTGGAACCTTCCAGCAGCTTCAATTACTTCCCCAACAGAAAAAGTTGATGATGCTAATGTCAACGGCAAAGTTGCTACCAAGAAGTAATCTAAAAGCAAATACAGATATGAGTAATTCTCACATTGAAGAACTCGATTTAGACGATGAATTTTTGGATTCAGTAGCTGCTAGAGGTAAAGGACTGAGCCAAATTCCTTACCCAACTTTACTAGATTTAGCCATTCGAGGTAAAGATGATTCATTTAAAGCTAGGGTTTGGGAAATAGTAGTCCAAACCGGACTTGACCCTGATGACCCAGCATTTCTGATGATGATTGCTACTGGTAGGCTACAAGTACTGTTGGAAGACAATCCCAAAGAAATGGAAGCAATGTTTGACCTGTGGCAAACGCAGCTTTATGATCATCTCCAGACATATGAAAAGGCAGCAGTAAAAGGCCAGCAAAAAGCGATTGCTCAGTCAGTGGCGGCATTAATTAGGCGTACTGAATTTGAGCGTGCTATTCATTCGGTTCCCTCTTTAATTGCTGCGGGAATACTGCTATTAATTGCAGCTGGAGTAGGCGGACTAGTAAGTGTAGGTGGAATGTCCTGGTATCAATCTAGTCATCTAGATCCTGCTGGGCCACGCCAACTCACACAAGCACAAGCCAATGCTTTGGAATGGGCAACCAGTAATGAAGGTAAGTTTGCTCACAACCTAATGCAATGGAACCAAGATTTGCTGAGTCGTGACCAAAACGGTCAACTTACTTGTGCTAAAGATGTCAAGCGTTTGGGGGTAACACTGGAAATTGGAGCAAGTAACAGAAAAGCCTCATCTGGGTTCTGCACGTTATGGACATCACCTAGTAATCAACGCCAGTTTGTATCTAAACCGCGTCAACCTTGAAAACCATAGTTTTTTGGAATCAGAGTAAAGCTCAGAACTCAAGCCACGCCAGAATAATACACTCTCCTTAAAAACTCCAGGTTTCAAAATGGACGGGGTTTAAGTTAAAAAATTAGTTGTCAATTTCTCAATCGTAGAAGAGGATTCAGCAGATGTTTACCTGCAAAGTTAAGTGGCTTTGGCTGCTGGTAATAGGAGGTATAGTTACAGCTTGTACCCCTACTACTGTAAATGTCAGTGGCAAGGATGAGAGGAATACGACTCAAGCTCCAACTGTGCCTGATTATCCGCCGATGTATGATGTGGATGTTAAAGTTTGTGGCAACATTATTGCCCCTCTCAAGGATGGAAAACGTTGTGTCAATCAACAATTACGCTTGTGGGGCCCAGTAGGAGAGGCAAAATTAGTTCGTGCTGGTATTTCTCTACCATCAGTTTCTAGCGTAGAGCATAAACTAGCGATCGCCTCGAAAGGCTGTTATCCTGTTTATTCACAACCTTCTCAACAGCAGTTTTATTGGGCTAATTCCATTATTCAAGTCAACAGGGGAGAAACTGCACCTACAGTCGAAGTCAAGCCAACTCAACTTTCAAACCAGCAGATTGATGAGTTAATGACTAGTAAACTTTCCAGTCGGACAATTACAACATTTGGTGGGGTGGGGTGCGAAGCTGCATCTTCGGTAAAATAAAGCTTTTACGGTTGAGGGTGGGTGGGCAAAAAAGTTACCCCACATTTTAGTGGGGCTGCTGTGACAACCAGCAGGTAATTAAGAAGCTTCAGCCCATCTAGCTGTACGTTGTTGTTTATGAGCTTTGCGCCGCTCCCGTACTGCATCCAAATCTTTGAGTCCATACAGACGTTTGGCGTATGCTAGTAGTTCATTGATGGGAGTTTCGCTATAATCCTGGCGAAACTGAATGTTATGTTCGTTCCAATCAAATTCTTGCTGATTAAAACGTGCTTGAGCAGCAAGTTCTCTGCCTGATTCCTCACGTAAAACTTCCAGTACCATTAATCGCACTTTATCCTGATATCCTATTACTTGATCCAACGCTTTTGTTTGTTGCTGATTACGAGTCATTTGAGTCATTTGATTATCCTTTGATTAACGAATTACTACATCTCAGCTAAATAGCATCGACAGATGCCTTCTGAGTTATAGTTCACTTTTAAATCTCTTGAATTCAGCAGCAATCGCTGCATTCAATTCTGTTTGTTGGATGCGGGTGGGCGGGAAATAGAATGCCCCGAATTAGATAATTCAGGGCATTGTAATTAATCGTCGATTTCTACATCTTCGTCATTTTCATCTTGTTCAAAATCGTCATTTGTCAAGTCATCAGAGTTGCTACTTAAACCATTGAGTCCATCCATGCGTTTAGACCGAGCAGCTTTATGAGAAGCACGTCTATCTCGTATTTCATCAAGATTATTCAAGCCGTAAAGTTTGCGGGCATAATTCCCCAGTTCTTTTAATGGTGTATTTACATAGTCCTTACGGAATTGGGAATTGTGTTTGTCCCAATCAAACTCTTGTCCGTTAAATCTGGCTGCTGCTGCTAATTCTCTTCCTGATTCTTCCCGCAATACTTCAATTACCATCAGGTGTACTTTTTCCTGATAAGTCATTACTCGTTCTAAAGCAGGAATATGCCTTTCAATTTTACGTGATGCTTTAGCAGTTTTGCGAACGTTAGCGTTAACCATGAGAATTACTCCTTGATATTTAGTATTTTTCTCATATAAACAGCATCGGAAGATGCAATTCGCTCCAATTTAAATTCTTTATTCGGCAAAAAAATAACCTGTATTGTTTGAGGCAATACAGGTTATTTTGGGTTATTATTCTGTCAATTACTGAGAATAAGTCTGAGTTATTTACTCGTCTTCATCTTCTTCATCTAATTCGTCATCTTCATCTAAATCTTCGTCTAATTCATCTTCGATATCCTCCTCATCTTCATCCAGGTCTTCGTCCAGTTCGTCATCTAAATCGTCAAGTTCTTCCTCTTCTTGTTCTTGGAAAGAATTACGACGTTCCAGAGATGCGCGGTTGAATTCAACTAAATCTGTTATTGCTTGCTCTGGGTCAGTGCTGATAGTGTCATACAGCATACTCATGAAAATTGCCACTACTTCTGGTGCATATTTGAGTGCATCTGGTTGTCCAAACAATTTAGTAAATAATTTGGTATTCCATTTTTGCCAATCAAACTTTTTGTTACCACCTTTCTTTTTGACTTGGGCTGCAATATCAAGTCCGAGTTTTTCACGGGCTGCATGACCGATTTTTGTGGAAACACGGGAATCGCGTAGTTGTAATTTAACGCCGTATTCTTTGAAGATTAGGTTCCGCAACTCCTTCAACAATGCGAATGCTTCTTCTTGTGGTGAAGCATTCGCTACCTTTGATTTAGTTGTAGCGGATGTGCCATTGGTTTTGGCAGATGTTTTAGCATTAACTGCGTTGCGATTGTTATTGGTTCTAGCTTTAGCGATAGCCATTTTACAACTTCCTTTAATGAAGTAAATTTTTCACCTCCTTGCCGCAATCGCGGCTTTCACATCCATTTCATTTTAATTTCATTTTTTTGCGATTTAAAACCTGTCTTTGCTGCGACAAATTTATGCTTTTAAGAGATAAAGAAGCGGACTAGGAGCAGTTTCCGAAATTAACACTGTACTGGAGGCGATGCCTGCGGCGGGCGTAGCCATCGCTCTTCACACAAGAAATATAGCCAATCCGTTAGTAATAATTATCCGTGTGGCTAAAGCATCAGTAATAAATTTGCTCTAAAAGGGAAAAGTAAGTTGTTGAAGTCAGATTTATGAAGTTGACAGACTGGCCTGCTCTAGCTAACCAAAATACTCCAATTGTGGCTGTGGAGTATCATACGCCTGACAGAATGCAGATATTACAGCAGTTTTACCATTGGGGTGAGGAGCGGTCTTTGTCAGTCTTTGTCTGGAATCCTGGTTACTGTGGACTACAGCAATTAATTCAGCATCAAGGTCAGTACATCTTGCAGTCAACTGACAGAGGTAAAGACGGGGACATTATTCAGTATCTTCTGGAGGAATATCAATCGGGTATTTATTTACTGGAGGGAATGCTAAATGAGGGTGATACTAGCAAAATAAGTCAAAAATGTAGCTATCAATTACTCAATGGCTGTCATCAAGCTCTCTGGAGTCAACAACGTCATTACTGGGTGTTATTGGAAACTTACATTCAACTACCTCTAGAATTACAGCCTTTTATTCCTATACTGTCAAATCCACTTCCAGACCAACAGCAGGTGCAGATGGTTGTGGAGCAGTTTTGTGATGCCTGGGTTGGAAGTAGCCATCCCCGGCTTCAGCAGTTTGCAGAGTGCGATCTGCTGAAAGCAGCAGCGCTTCGCTATCGCGATCGCCGCGCTGTAGCCGATCGCAATTCTTGGTTAAAGACAACAGAAAAAACATCAGCACTGCAATTGCTCTTTCGTGCCTGTCAGGGTTTACCCATAGGCGAGATAAATATGCTATTACGGCAATCTCTGAGTTTTACAGAGCAGCTTGAGAAAATCGCTCAATTAGTACTAGAGCATAAAGTTAGCAAATTGCGGGGTCGGGGTTTAGAGTACATTGCTCAACCGGATGTACCTTCAGCCGGGGGATTAGATTTACTGGAGAAAAGGTTGGAAACTATTACCTGTCTACTTCAACCTCAAGCAAAGCAATATGGATTGAGGTTTCCCACTGGAATGCTCTTATGGGGGCCACCGGGTACTGGTAAAAGTCTTTCTGCCAAGTTAGCAGCTAAGAAAATGGGATTGCCACTGTTAGCAGCTAATTGGGGTGTACTACTGAGCGATCCTCATCCCGACAGAGCATTAAAGGAGTTTATTGCTTTGGTGACTTCCCTTTCTCCCTGTGTACTCTACTGGGACGACTTTGATAAAGGCTTTGCTGGCTGGGACTCCAATGCAGATGGAGGTGTGGCACGGCGGCTATCTGCTGCTTTGTTGACTTGGATGCAAGAGCATCAAGAGCCAGTTTATACCATTGCTACTGTCAATCGCTTGTCAATGCTACCTGCGGAATTAGTGCGCCGTTTTGATGATATCTTTTTTGTGGATTTACCCCATGAAGGGGCAAGATATGAAGTTTTCAATCTACATCTAGCTAAGTATTTTCCAGCTTTTCGAGACAATAACTCACCTTGGAGTGATGATCAATGGCGTAGACTGTTGGCTGAATATCGCATTTGCAGTCCAGCAGAAATTGGTAATGCAGTCCGTCGTTGTGCTGAGGAGGCTTTTTATCAAGGTAGACCTGGGGAAATTGAGTTTGAGGATTTGCTGAAACAGCGACAAGAATTCACACCAGCTATGGAGCGAGAGTCAGAACAGATACAGGCAATTCGCAATCAGGCTATTTATGCTAAACCTGTGGCTAGTCTGGATGTCTCTCGATTTGCTTATCAGCATCGGGAGTTATTTGGGTGATATGAGTGGAATTTTTGAAATTCAGCTTGTGTCGGATTTTAAAATGCCGATGGTAGAAGTATGGTTGGGATTATTGCTGGGTAGGTTTACATTAGAACAACGTGGTAATTTTTATTACAACCAAAATGTCTGGGTGAACAGCTCTCTAACTTGGCATCACCGTGGTCGGGTAGCAGGACTATATCGCTATAATCCCGCTACCCGACCACGGTGATGCCTACTCCCAGTACGAAATATTTTATTGTTCAAGCTGTACAATCTCGATAATTGCCCCATTGCCTACAATTATTATCGAGTATAAAAGGTGAGGCTGCGCTGCTCACCTAGTCAGTATCCCGGCTGTACCCCGAAGAGATGTCTTAACCGAACGGTATTGTCCTACCGCCCATCGCCTATTAATACAAAAGGCGACCAAAAGAAAGGATGACTATCAATCTGACTCAATTTTGCCTGACGCAATGCTTCATCCTTGTTCATGCCCTGCTTTATATTCTGGTAAAATTCCACCATGATTTCTTTTGTTGTTTTGTCATCTGCACTCCACAGACTCGCAATTACAGCTTTACTGCCTGCACGTTCAAACAGGTAGGCTAACCCAGAAATCTCTTCACCATTGGATTCGGTTTGTAAACCTGTTTGACAAGCACTCAAGGTAATTAATTCCGTATTTTCTAGTCCCAATAAAGCCGCATCTCTTATATTTAACCTTTGGTCAGCAAACAGCAAAGTATTCTCTTCTAATCCCAAATTACGACAGCCACCTTTTTGGAAACAGCCATGCGTTGCTAAGTGCAGAATCGGAAAGCGCGGCGATTGGGTTTTGAAAGTATCAAGGGTGGCCTTACTATTAATAAATTGTTCACTACCAGGGAAAATCGAGATAATACTTTTTACCTCTGCTTCTGCTCCCTTTAGCTCCAAGGGTGGTTTGGCTATCGGATTGCCAAATGCCAGCACTTTTCTAGCCGATGCCGGGGTTGGTGCTGTTTTCGCTTGCAGCGAACGAGTCGAAAGGCGAGTCAAGTAGCTGATGGGATATTTTTGAATTAGATATTGGTCAGTTTTACTGTCGGAAAGTGCTTCAAAAGGAATATAGCGCAGTTTGCCAGTAGCAATAAAGCTGAGTTGTTTGGGTTGGCTGGCTTCAATTTCTGCTTCAATGGGGCGAATTATTAGGTTGTAGAGTTTTTCTAAATTCTCAAGGTATTCATCATCTTTATAGTTAGTCAGTTTTGCGTAAGCTTGTGTCAGAAGAACATTAAATTTAGCTGGGTCAATAGGTATTTTCTTCACAGTTAGTTTGTCTCTAGTTAACACAAACAAAGCGATTGTGTCGGTGACATTTTTAATGTTGGTCAACAGCACAGGCTGAATTACTATTGTACTGACTGGAATACTAGCTCGTAGTTGAGCAATATCGGTCGGTTTGGTTTCAAACAAATCTGCTATTTCCAGAAAGCGATTTCTAACGTTTTCAGCTTCCTGATTCAGTTCTTCTTGTAGTTGATTAACTCGTTGAGATAGTTCTGGCGAAAACTTTTCTTGCAAATTCTTTCGCAGACTTTCCAATTGAATGTTTTTTTGATTCCACTCCTCAAGTGCTTTTTGTGCTTCTGGGTTCGCAACTTTGGCATTCACAAGCCGAGAATAATCCGCTAAGTCGGCTACAGTTGCAAGATTTGCCAATTCAAAAGCGCGTTCAGGCTGGTTTTGCTCGATAAGTAAATCAACCAAGGCAACTGCCGCACCTCTTTCACTTTCTAAAAAGGTTTTGCGATTTTCTCGCCCGACAGCGTTACGAAGTTGTAAGCTAATGGAAACAGATTGCTCTAAATTTTTGATGGCTTTAATAGGCTGCTTAGTATCTCGGTAAACAATACCCATATTGCTGAGAGTTGAGGCTTCCCCACCACGATCCCTCACTGCACGACTTAAAGGTAGAGCCTCCTTGTAATATAACAGTGCCTTTTCCTTTTCTCCTAATGCATCGTAGACAAAACCGATATTATTGAGAGTTGTGGCTTCCCCACTTCGATCCCCCACTGCACGATTTAAAGGTAGAGCCTCCTTGTAATATGACAGTGCCTTTTCCTTTTCTCCTAATGCATCGTAGACAGCACCGATATTATTGAGAGTTCCGGCTTCCCCACCTCGATCCCCCACTGCACGATTTAAAGGTAGAGCCTCCTTGTAATATGACAGTGCCTTTTCCTTTTCTCCTAATGCATCGTAGACAGCACCGATATTATTGAGAGTTGTGGCTTCCCCACCCCGATCTCCCACTGCACGAAGTAAGGGTAAAGCCTTCTTGTAATATGACAGTGCCTTCTCCTTTTTTCCTAAAGCATCGTAGACAAGACCGATATTATTGAGAGTGGCAGCTTCCCCACCTCGATCCCCCACTGCACGATATAAGGGTTGAGCCTCCTTG
This sequence comes from Nostoc sp. CALU 546, assembly GCF_048836525.1. Classification (NCBI taxonomy): domain Bacteria; kingdom Bacillati; phylum Cyanobacteriota; class Cyanophyceae; order Nostocales; family Nostocaceae; genus Nostoc; species Nostoc sp. CALU 546. The sequence goes on along the minus strand of NZ_JAWJTF010000070.1, from coordinate 2,693 downwards.
TAATATGACAGTGCCTTTTCCTTTTCTCCTAAAACGGAGTAGACAGCACCGATGTTATTGAGAGTTCTGGCTTCCCCACCTCGATCCCCCACTGCACGAATTAAGAGTAGAGCCTGGTTGTAATATGACAGTGCCTTTTCGTTTTCTCCTAAAGCGGAGTAGACAAGACCGATATTATTGAGAGTTGTGGCTTCCCCACCCCGATCTTCCTTTGCACGATATAATAGTAGAGCCTGGTTGTAATATGACAGTACCTTTTCCTTTTCTCCTAATGCATCGTAGATACGACCGATGCCAAGGAGTGAGATAGCTTCACCTTTCTTATCATCCACCAGCCGATACAGCGATAAAGCCTCCTCCCATTTCTTAATTGCCTGTTGCAATGAGTCTGCTGTTCCTTGTTGGTATAATTCAACTCCTTGATCAAATGCTCGTTGAGCAGCAGCACGAGTTGCATCTTGCGTTGCACTTGGCTGTTGTGCTATTTCTTCTCTCCTCATTGCTGGACTAGCAGCAACTAATTTCGTTAATAACAGTAAGCTCAAAACTACCAAAAGGCTGGATTGGGTAAGCTTCGATAAAGATATTAACTTCCTTGACATTGGCATCAATACAATCATCCGGTTTGATTTTTGGGCGTTGCTAATTCATCGGACAAATAATCATGCTCAAAGACTCATTAAGGTGCATTAGGACTTTATTTAATGCATAACACACCCGACTTTGGAAACTTAACGGTCAATCGGCGTTACCTTAATCGTCATCTTCCCACCAGATGTAAACTCTATCTCATCTACTACGTATAAACTCTTCACCGCCACCGACTGAATTTGCCGCAATTCTTTCTGTGTCTTCACTGTTGCCAAGTTTACTGAAGCTTGTCCATATTTCGGTTCGACCAATTTAAACCCCTCCAGTGGAATCCCCGACCAACTGCGTTGCTTTGACTGAGCGTTATTCTCACCCCGAATTACTACCTCCCCTGTGCTGGTATAAACTAACGCATCCTTATTTTTGCTGAAAATTATTTGCTTAACCTCAGCTACCGGAAATGAGCGAGAATCACCACTGTGGGAAAACTTAATTGTTCTCCCTTTCGAGTCAAACCCTGTTACTCCTCCAGTCAGAGAATTCCCATTTTTCAGCAACACCTGCGCCCTTGTCGGTAATGCCAAATCTATCGGCTTGTTATTTACAGCCTTCTGTGATTGAGCAATTTCAATTGTCCCCCTGACTGCTGGTATATTGGCAACTGTTACAGCTAAAACGACAACCAAGGCAAAGGATAATCTATTTATTAACGTTTTCATCGTTTTTGGGGGTACAAGATACTATTTCTAGATACACTTTAGTTACTCTGAATTCCTAAAAATGCCTTCACAATCTCAAGTTTCGCCCGATCCCAACATCCTCACTAACTTTGCCGGACTCATCGGCGTTTTAAGTCTTTTTATTTACTTTCTAGGCTGGATATATCGCTGGGCTTATTTTGGCTTCTTTCAACTCGAACTCAACACCTTGAGTCTTCCACAGGAATCATTCCTTTTAGTACCGATACAAGTCCTACTAGGTAATTTTCTGAACTTATTGCGCTCTCTTTTGGCTTTATTTTTAACAATACTCTTAATTAAAATTACTCTCTGGCTGATTTCACCCCTGCGAACTACTCAAAATCATCTAATTACGACAAAATTAACTATAATTACCCAAAAAATCCATGAATTTCCCTTGTTTAAGCTGTTGCGTTCCCTTGCCCAGCTTATACACCAGTCCTTACGCCATGAAATGATTATCGTCGCCTGGATTTTTGCTGCCCTGTTTTGGTTAGGACGCTACCAGGGAACTGCTGACGCTTTCCGTGATGCAGTAAATCATACTTCCACAAGACCCATTGTCACCCTTGTTAGCCCTAGCGATAAACTCGCTTTAGGGCGTAACTTAGATGACCTATTAATCGACCCGACGCTGAAGGGTTCCCGCATCATTGGCGATGTTCAACAGTTCAAAAAGATTTTTACGCGAGAAACAAATGATACTACCAATCCCAAGCAACCGATTATTTGGCGATTGTTGATTGAAAATGAAAACTGGGTTTATCTTTTCCCTGCAATGTCCCCTGATGCCAAATCTAACCAGCGTCCGCCAGTCTTAGCAGTTAATACAGGTGATGGTCGAGTACAATTGCTAATTCTCAGTCATCCTCAAATATAGAGCAGCATTAAGTAACAAAAAGTACATAATATTCAACCGCTCGCTTCCCTTAAAAACATTAAATCTTAAAGCTATTAAACAGTTATTAGTTATCACAATTCAGTCGAAGATTTGACCTTAACTGTACTTAGCTCGGACTGCAACACTATATAGTCACCACCCATGTCTACAATTAACACCCTAAGCTACATCCTATGTCTGTATTAGCCTCTCTAAATTTTCACCTGCGTCTCTGGCACAGCACACTACGATGATGCGATCGCTTACGACGGGCTACGCCATCGCCCGAACCATCCTACCGCCCATCGCCTATTAATACAAAAGGCGACCAAAAGAGGGAGCAACGCGAAAAAGTGAGATCGGGGTTAAGTTCTCAATTACATCCCTATATTGTCAACAAAACCTGGTTTTTAAGTTGCGATCGCATCCTGAAACAACCTATATACGTCGCAGGTTTCAGCACCTCACAAAATCGCGTTGCT
>NZ_JAWJTF010000256.1:0-3030 GCF_048836525.1 Nostoc sp. CALU 546 | reverse complement strand
GAGCAGTGCTTTACCCCTACGAAAAATCTATATGTATCAAGATTTTCGTGAAATGGTATAAGCTGATGCGCGTCTAAACTATATAAACACTTTTGATGTCGTTAACTGCTGACTGATGACTGTTGAGGGGTTTTCAGTCATCAGTCATCAGGTAAATGTACAATATTATTTGCGTAACAGCTTATCTCCTGAAGTTAATTACTTGCCACTTGCTTCGTATCCAAGTGAATTAACTTCGCCATCTGGGGCAATTGTTGCATGAATAGCACCGAACCCAGAATACAAACGACACCACCCAAAATCAGTGTATTCGGAGCCTTGAAATAATGTGCCAGAGTTCCTGCTACTAAGTTACCAAAAGGAGCCATACCCATAAAGCACATAGCGTAAAAGCTCATCACCCTGCCACGTTTGCTATCTTCCACAATAAATTGCAGCACTGTGTTACTAGCAGCTACCTGAAGCGTAGAACTCCAGCCAACCAAAACCAAAGCTAACTGAGAAATCCAAAAGACTTGAGAGACAGAGAAAAAGATGAAGCCAATCCCCATGATGGCTGGACAGAAGGCTATGAGTTTTTCTAAACCTACTACGTTTTGGCGAAAGCTGAGGTAGACACAGGCAAACACTGATCCCATCGCTGCTGCGGCCGTTAGAAAGCCCAATGTTTCTGCTCCTCCCTGTAGAACTTCAACTGCAAAGATGGGTAGAAGTGTCGTATATGACATACCTACTAAACTAGCTACTGCCAGTAATAGCAAAATGGAACGCACAGGTAAGAATTGGTAGGCATATTGAAACCCTTCTTTTAACTTCTGCCAAGTATTACTTGTCTGTATTTCTACTATTCTGGGTGTAATCACCATTGCTGAGATTGCCCAGATAGCAACAAGGTAACTGAGACTATCGTAAAGAAAGCAGAATCCAGCGCCAAACTGAGCGATAAAAATGCCACCAAGTGCTGGGCCAATCAGACGCGCACCATTGAGAAAAGCTGCATTTAAGGCGATCGCATTTCCCATCAGTTCACGGCTAACCATATCACTGACAAATGCTTGACGTACAGGTACATCTAAACCCTTCAGAAAACCTAACAATGCACTCAGAGTCAGCAATGTCCAAAAATTTGCCCAACCCAAAAATGTGATGACTGTCAGAATTACAGACATAGAAATGCCTATAACTTGAAATAGCAGCAACAGGCGATGTCGGTCATAGCGATCGGCTAAAATGCCTGAAATTGGAGCAAGTACAAATACTGGCAATTGTCCAAAAAATCCTGCAAATCCCAATAGTAAAGCTGAATCAGTCAATCGGTAAATCAGCCAGAGAATCGCTACTTGTGTCATGAAGTTGCCTGTCATAGACAAGGCTTGTCCCATAAAGTAGAGGCGATAATTGCGCGATCGCAAAGCAGGTAGTTCAAGATTCAACTTGAATCCAAATTTCTGTAATAATTTCATCAACTAAGTACAAAATCTCACAAGTTCATCACGAATAAACACTCTGCGCTTCCCTCAGCCTACCTCTGCGTTTAAAAAAGCACAGAAAAGAGGAAGAAACGAGGCAACAACCTTATTCCTTCCCACTTCAAAGGTTTTAATTGAAAATCACACAGTTACTAATTCCCGCGTAGCAACTACTGATTCAGGTTTGACCCAAATCTTATCTAACCCACCACTCAGTAGGCGATATTGCTGGTTAGGATCTTGTTGCGGGTAATCCTCGCGTTTGTGCATACCTCTGGTTTCCTGACGTTGCAAACCACTGTTGTACATCCAACGGGCTGTAGCAACCATCGCCGCCGCTTCGCGCGATCGCACAATTTGGCTATCATCTAATGTTTGGCTATTGCGGATTTCTTGCCAGAGGTCATCCAGTCTATCCAGGGATGCACTTAAACCTCTAGCAGTGCGGAAGAGGTTGCGATCGTAGGGGAAAACTTCAGCTTGAGTTGTGGCGATCGCTTCATCTGGTGAGAATCTATTATTACCTTCACCATGCAATCCCGCTTCACCAACTCCCTGCACACTGCGCTGGGTTGCTTGCTCTCCCAAACTTAGGGCATAGCTAGCAGCAGATTGTCCAGACCAATAGCCAGAAGACATTGCCCAGGCTGCATTGTGGCTACCGCCGCCGGTGAATCCACCACAGATTAACTCTCTAGTAGCTGCATCTCCTGCCGCATAGAGTCCATTAACTGAGGTAGCACAAGTTTGGTCTGCGATCCGAATCCCACCAGTACCACGTACAGTTCCTTCCAAGCGTAGAGTTATCGGGAATCGTTGAGTAAAGGGGTCAATCCCAGCGCGATCGAAAACGATAAAGAAGTTAGGCTGAGAGGCTCTCATCCAGGCTTTTGTCTCTTCATCCATATTTTGATCCAGACGCGCATAAACGGGCTGATTTAGCAATGTTTTAGCAATCACCGAGCGACCGCGCTTAGAACCTGCACCTTCAATTACCGTGCCATCCTCATAAGTAAAAGATGCCCAATCGTAATAACGAGTCTTGGTGACAGAGGAGAAACTAGGGGAAATTGCGTATGCGTTGGAAAATTCCATACCAGAGAAATCTGCACCAGCCTCGGCTGCCATCAATAGACCATCCCCTGTCAAGACATTACAACCGAGAGCCTTACTCAAGAAAGCACAGCCCCCTGTAGCAATCACAACTGCCCCGGCTCGAACTGTCCAACGTTCCGCAGATTGGCGATTGATACCCTTAGCCCCGGCTACAGTGCCTTCTGTATCCACAAGCAACTCTAAAGCCGGACTGTGGTCTAAAATTTTCACCCCTGCTTGCTTAATCTTTTTCCGCATGAAACGCATATAATCCGGCCCTTGTAAAGAGCGACGGATAACTTGTCCATTAGCATCAACGCTGAAAGGATAGCCCTGATCTGCGAGGGAGTTAATGTTGTCATAGGTGCGATCTAATACCCTAGTCATCCAGTGGCGGTCTGCCAGAAAGCCTCCCATTGCTTCCCGGCTGGCCATTGCCGCTTCCCGTTGCTCTGGGTCTGGTGGG